>JANNEI010000384.1:0-15997 GCA_031378565.1 Burkholderiales bacterium | reverse complement strand
CGACATGGGCATGCGGTTGGCCGGGCACCGCCGTTATCGCCGCCCGCAGGCTGTGCACCGCCTCCGGATAGCGCTTCTGCATCGTCAGCAACGACCCCAGGCCGTGCAGCGCCAGATGGTGCAAAGGCGCGAGCTTGAGGGCGTCGCGGTACGCCCGTTCGGCGTCGACCACCTGGCCGGCCTGTTGCAAGCCGTGCGCTGCTGCCAACAGTTCGTTGGTCCGCTTCGCCGTGGCTTGAGGGGCTGGGTGTGTGCTCATGTCGACGGGTGATGCGCGGCTGCGGTGATGGAGGACGGGGAGCAGGCTTTTTAGCAAGCGTTCGAGACGGGGTCATGACAACGCCAAGACGCCCGCCGCCATGCCGAGGGGGCCCTTTCGGACCGGGGGGTTTTGCTCATGAACTGTCATGTCCCGACCAGACAATGATCGGTCACACCTTGCTGCTGCTGCGTTGCCGGAGCCCGCTCGAGTGCCCGGTGTCCGCCACAACCCACACCACGCCTGCCCACATGAACAACCGCTCTGCTCGCGCACGATTTGCGTTTCGCGCTCGTCACAACATCCGCTGGCCCCAGGCCAGTTGCAGCGTGTTCGTGCTGGCCGGGCTGGGGGTGCTCGGCTCGGTGTTGCCGCAAGCCGCGAATGCCCAGACGGGCGGTGTGCTGCCCGCAGGCACCTTGCCTGTGTTGCGCGGCGTGGTCAGCGGGCAGGCGGTGGTGAACTCACCCGTGCGTGGCGCCGAGCGCCCCGTGCTGACCGTCGACCAGACTTCCCAGCGCGCCATCATCGACTGGCGGTCCTTCAACATCGCGAAGGACAGCGAGGTGCTTTTCAGGCAGCCCGGCAGCACGGCGTCGGCGCTCAATCGCATCTACGACGCCAACCCCAGCACCATCCAGGGCCGTCTCGGCAGCACCGGGCCGCTGGATGCGAATGGCAAGCCCACGGCAGGCGGTCAGTTGATCCTGATCAACCAGAACGGGATCATGTTCGACCGGGGCGCGCAGGTGAACACGCAGTCGCTGGTGGCGTCCACTTTGAATCTCAGCAACGAGAGATTTCTGTCCGGTGTGCTGACCGGCGGCGGGCTGACGACACCCGCGTTCGAAGGCGGTTACGACGCGGCGGGCACCACACTGCCGACCCGGCCCGACGGCAGCCGCCCCGGCAACATCGTGATCGGCAACAACGGTGCGGCCGATTCGCCGGCGGCCAGCTTGCGCGCCAACGCTGGCGGCTCGATCCTGCTCTTCGCGCCGAACATCGACAACGCGGGCGGCCTCATCAGCGCGCCCGATGGACAGGTGATGCTGGCGGCTGGCAGCAAGGTCTATCTGGCCCTCAACGACGATGCGAACGACATCACCTTGCGCGGCTTTCGAGTGGAGGTGGAAGCCGCACCGAACGGACAGGCGTTGAACCTGACCCACCTGATCCGCAACGCAGGCGAGATCAGCGCCGACCGCGGTAACGTGTCGCTGGCAGCGTTGGCCGTGAACCAGGAAGGGCGCATCTCGGCCAAGACCGCCGTCCAGAGCAACGGATCCATCTTCCTGACGGCCCGCACGAAAGACGCCGCGCAGGCGGGCCGCGTGAGCTTCAAGGCCGGCAGCGTGACCGAGGTGGTGCCGGATGCAGCCGACACCGCCACCATGCCCGACAGTCAGGATTACCAGCCGTACCGCGGCGTCATCGCAGTGAATGGGCGAACCATCGAGAGCAGTGGCGCGTTGCGCGCTCCAGGTGGGCGCATCACACTGAACGCTGCCGACAGCACAGACCCCACGGCGGCTCGCGTCTACCTCGACGCTGGCAGCGAAACCAGCGTGGCCGGTGCCTGGAGCGACGTGGACTTCAAGAAGAATCTGCAGACGTTCCGCGTCACCTCGAACGAACTCAAGAATTCTCCCGACCAGAAGGCCGGCGTGCTGCGCGGTGCCACCGTCACGGTCGACCTGCGCCAGGGCAGCAACATCCTGGAACTGGGTGGCTACCGCGACATCGTCGCGCGCTCCGTCGCCGAGAAGGCTGCCGTGGGGGGAGAGTTGCAAATCGGTTCGAGCGGATCGGTGATTCAGCGCAGCGGGGCCACGATCGACGCCTCCGGCGGTGGCTACCGCTACAGCAGCGGCACTGCCAACACGACGCGCCTGCTGGGCGACGACGGCAAGATCTACGACATCGCCACCGCGCCCGAGCAACAACAGTATTCGCAACTGCTCGACCGCTACGAGCGAACCGACGCGCGCTGGGGGCAGACCATCAGCATGGTCAACCTGCTGGGCAGCGTCGGCACCTTTCAGCCGGCCTACTCCGAAGGCCTGGGCGGCGGCCTGGTGACGATCAATTCCAGCGCGGGTCTGGTGCTGGACGGCAGCCTGAACGGCGGGGTCACGATCGGCCCGCGCCAGTTGAACGGCGCGCCGCTCGGTGCCACCTTGCGGATCGGCGAGTATGTTTCGCGCCTGGGAAGCCTCACCCAGTCGCAGCGCATCGGCAACACCACCTGGCAGCAGCAGGCGTCTGACACCCTGGGCGCGGGGTTCAACGCCAGCACGGCCCTGACCCCGGCGCAGATCGACGCTGTGACGCTGGCAGCGGCGCAGGTTTTCGGTGGTTCCCGCGAGACCGCAGACGGCCTGCGGGAAAACGGTTTCGGCACGGTGGAGCTGAACGCCAACGGCCGCATCGTGGTGCCTGCCAACGTGCGCATCGCATCCAGCGTCGGTGGCGAGCTGATCCTGCGCGCGCCGCAGATCGATATCGGTGGCGACATCCGCTTGCCCGCGGGCAACCTCGCGATCAGGCCGGTGCTGTCGCCGATCGACCCGATTTCGCCCGAGCTGGGCACCGTGGCGGAACGCGTCATCGTGCGCTCGGGCGCGGACCTGTCGACAGCGGGCGCGTGGCTCAACAACTCGAACCCGGACGGCTCGTTTGTCGGCGCGCCCGCGCCTTCCGGGCGGCTGCTTGCCGACGGCAGCGGGACGAAGCGCGCGATCGACGGCGGCAACATCACGATCCAGATCGATGACGTGAACCATCAGACGCGTCTGGCGCGCGGAGCTTCGCTGGACGTCGGCGGCGGCGCGTCGATCGCCAGCAATCAGCGCGTCACGGGCGGCAGGGGAGGCAAGCTGTCGATCGCCAACGGAACAGCGAATCAAACCACCTCGGACTGGCTGCAGGCCGACCTGCGCGGCTTCGCGATCGGCAACGGCGGCGAGCTGAGCCTGAGCCTTGCGCAAGCGGTGATCGATGTCGACGGTGCCAACGGGGTGCTGCCGTCAGGCACGACGCGGCTTGGGGCCGGACTTTTCTCGGAGCTGGGCTTCTCGAAGATCAGCGTCGTCGCGAGCGATGCCATCGACATCGTTGCGGGTACGGCGCTGAAGGTGCAACAGAAAAACCTGGTTGTCGACTCCGGATTGGCGGCACAGCTTCAGACGGGTGCCGATCTGACATCGGTTGCCGACCTGCAACTGCTGCCCGATTCGCAGCGCAGCGCTGCATCCATCGTGTTGAATGCCAAGGGCGGCGGCCAGCCCCTGACCGCGGTGTTGACGCTGAACAAGGACGCCTCGATCAGCACCGATGCCAGAGGCGAAGTTTCGCTGTCGGCCGTGAATGGCCTGTCGATCGACGGGCGCATCAGCGCACCGGGCGGCAAGATCGGCGTGACGTTGAACGGGCCTGCCGACCTGACGGCACCCGACCTTCGTGTCGGCTCCGCGGCGAGCATTTCCGCCGCGGGTGTCTTCGTCCGCATGCCAGACGATCGCGGCCTGGTGCAGGGCACGCTGGTGAACGGCGGCTCGGTCACCCTCGATGCCAAACAATCCGGCCTGCGCTTTGCCGCCGGTGCCAGCATCGACGTCGCAAGCGTGAACCAGACCGTCGATGTGGCAACCACCGGCACCGCACCCGGGCTGGTGCGCCAGACACTCGAGGGCCATGCGGGATCGGTCGTCCTGAAGTCGCAGGGCCAGACGGTTCTGGACGGCCGTCTGCTGGGCCGCGGCGGGTCTGCGAGTGCCGCTGGCGGCAGCTTTGCCCTGGAACTGAGGCGGCCCGATGGCCAGCCTGCGCTGCCTGACGAGCGGCGCATCGTCGTCACGTCGGGCCGTGACCGTGTGCCTGCGCAGCCCGGACTGGTGGACGCGACCGTCAACGTCGATGCGCTGACCGCGGGCGGGTTCGAGAAACTTCGCCTGCTGTCCGAGAACCGCATCGAGTTCCAGGGCAATTCGAGCCTCGCCTTCGAGCGCGGTATTCGCCTGGACGCGCCGCTGATCGATCTGGCCGGTGCAGCGAAGGTGACGTTGCAGGGTTCGACGGTTGCGCTCGGCCAGTCGCTCGGAGAACGACAACTGATTGCCGGCGACGTACCGGCCTGGCAGCTTGTCGATGGGACGGCGTCGAGCGTGCTCGCGACCCGTGCGGGCGAGGGCGTCCTCACGGTCAACGGCGGCGCAGTCGATCTGTACGGCAGCCTGACGATCAACGGCACCAGCGTGGCCCGCATCAACAGCGACAGCGACATCCGGTTGGTGGGGCGGCCCGTCAGCGTCGCCGGGCAATCGGGGGGGATATCGAACACGCTGCAAGCGGGTGGCCTCACCACGGCCGGCAACCTTGAACTGGTGGCGGCGCAGGTCTACCCGTCGACACGCACCGAGTACACCTTCGCGGTCAAGAACCAACCCACCAACACCGCCACCGAGGGCGGCTACATCTCGGTCGCGAACAACGGCAATGCCGCCGGCAGTGTTTACTCGGCCGGTGGCAAGTTGACTCTGGATGCGCAAACCATCGCGCAGGGCGGCACGCTGAAGGCACCGCTGGGGCAGATCGATCTGCGTGCCGAACGCCTGCTGGAGGTGGCTGCCGGCAGCCTGACATCGGTGTCTGCCGACAACCTCACGGTGCCCTATGGCACGACGCAGGCGGGCGTCAACTGGGTCTATGTGGACAGCAACCTGACCTCGGTCTCGCGCCTGGTTTCGGTCACCGACTCGGGCAAGCGCATCAACCTGAGCGCGCCCACCATCGACGTGCGCCCGGGCTCGACGATCGACCTGCGCGGAGGCGGCGACGTGCTGGCCGCGGAGTTCGTGCCGGGCAACGGTGGCGACAAGGACATCACCCTGCGTGACAACACCTTCGCGATCATCCCGGCCGCCAGGCTCGCAGCGATGCCTTTCGACAGCCACACGCTGTCGCTGAAGGACCCGGGATTCGGCTTCTCGGTCAGCAACGGGCGCGACGGCGCGTTGTACGACAGCGTGGCCGTCGGTGCCGGCAGTTCGGTGCCAGCCGGCGAATACATCCTGCTGCCGGCGCGCTATGCGCTGCTGCCCGACGCTTACCTGGTCGAGCTTCAAACCAGTCCGGCTTACCGGAATCTGCAAGCGGGTCAGGCCTCGACGCTTGCCAATGGCGATGTGCTGGTTGCCGGCTTCCGCACCGCTCGCGGCACGTCGGTGCGTGAGTCGCAAAGCGTGGGTGTGGTGATCAGCCCCGGCTCGGCGGTGCGTCAGCGTTCCGACTACAACCTCAGTGGTGCCGCGTTCTTCGCCGATGCCGCCGCACTGGATCGGCTGGCCGTGCCACGTGCGCCCTGGGATGCCGGGCACCTGTCGATCGAGAACGCGACCGCACTCACGCTCGGCGGCAGCTTCGAGACCGCGGCAACCATGTCCCCATCGAAGACCGCAGGCCGTGCCTCGGAGATCGACATTGCGGGCAGCCGCATCGCCGTGGTCGACCGTGTGGGCGACAGTTCAGTGCCAGCAGGATTCCTGCAGATCGAAGGCGCTTCGCTTTCCAACCTGAGCAGCAGCGTGCTGCTCGGGGGGACGCGCAGCGACACTGCCAGCGGCATCCGCATCGCCACCAGCGCGAGCGAAGTGCTTGTCGCCAACAGCAGCGCCGGTGCCGTCAGCTTGCCGGAGTTGATGCTGACCGCCAGCAACAGCATCGACATCCGCTCGGGCAGCGTGCTGTCCGGCTCCGGCGCTGCGGTCGGTGTCTCACCGGGGGTGATCAGCGCGGAGAGTTCGGGGGCGCTTGTTCGCTTGAGCAACGGCAGTCAGACACGGCTGGATCGGGGCACGGCCAGCACCGACAGCGGGGACGTGCGAATCGCGGCAGGCACCACGCTGAGCGCACAGACATCGCTGTTGATCGACGCCACACGTTCCACCGAATCCCGCGGTACGTTGCTTGCGGGCGGCCTGCTCGGTGCCGGGGGCTCGCTGAGCCTGTCGTCCGCGCAAGTCAACCTCGGCAGCACCGACGTCGCCAATGGTGCGCTCAGCGGGCTCGTGCTTTCCAACCACCAACTCGCATCGTTCGGCGCACTCGATGAGTTTGTGCTTCGCGGCTATGGCGCGATCGATCTGATCGGCACCACCGCACTGGGCTCACAGAACCTGGGACGCCTCACCCTCGACACGCCGCTGCTGCGCGGGCGCGACACGGTCAACGGGCAATCGTCCCAGGCGAGCGTCGCTGCGCGCGAGATACAGCTTGTCAACAGCACTGCCGCGAACACGGCTGCGGGCACGGGCACCGGGACGCTGACGGCTCAGGCCGAGCGCATCGTGCTCGGCACCGGCAGCAAGGCCGTCGCGGGGTTTGCCGGCGCTCGCCTGGTGGCGAGCGACGCCGTGGCAACCGACGGCAAGGGTTCCTTGCAGGTGGCCGCCGCATTGACCCTGGATGCGCCGCGTGTGCTGGCGCTCGGCGGATCAAATCAAACCGTCAGTGCGGTCGACACCAGCCAGACCAACGCGCCCGTGTATTCGCGCTTGACGCTGGCCGGCACGTCGGCGGCGACCACGACGGCGTCGAAGAGCACCACCGAACTCGGCGGCCGCCTGACCCTGGAGGGACAAAGCGTCGACGTCGGCACGAAAGTGCAGGCGCGCTCTGGCCAGATCACGGTGGCGGCCCGTGGTGCCGGCAGCAGCGACGGCGTCACGCTCGCGGCCGGTGCCTTGCTCGATGCCAGCGGGCAGGCCAAGAGCTTCAATGGCACGGTTGCATTGGCCGATGGCGGGTCTGTGTCGATGACGGCCGCCGCCGGCCGGGTGGCGGTGGACGCGGGTGCCGTGGTCGACGTCTCGGCCGCGCCTGAAGGCGGGGGTGCCGGGCGGTTGACGGTGCGTGGCACTGCGCTCGCGCTGGCCGGAGAACTGAAAGGGCAGGCCGGTGCAGGTGCGCGCTCCGGCTCAGCAGAGATCGATGTCGCGACACTGCCGAGCTTCTCGGCCCTGAACGATGTCTTGAATGCCGGCGGCTTTGCCGCAGAGCGCCAGGTGCGCCTGCGCACCGGCAATCTCGCCGTGGCCGGGAGCGACGTGGTCGCCGCGCAGCGGGTGTCGCTGGCTGCCGACAGTGGACGCATCGACGTGGCGGGAACCGTTGGCACCGGTGCGGCGGGTGGCGGTGCCCGGGTCGACCTGCATGCCGGCTCGGGCATCGCCCTGGCGGCTGGCAGCCAGATCGTGGCCAAGGGCAGCCATGCGGGCGCGCGTGGCGGCGAGGTCCGCGTGGCCACCGTCAGCGGTGCGCTCGAATTCGACAGCGCCGCGACGATCGACGCGCGGGCCGGCGACGCAGGCCCGGCGGGCTCGGTGATCTTCGGCGTCGGGCGTGACGCGAACAACACGATGGATGCGACCCGGCTCGACGGCACCGTGTTGCGCTGGAGCGCTGCCGGACTCGTCGCACGCGGGGCCGGCGTGCGCGGTGATGCACCCGCCTCGGTCGACGTGGAAGCCACGCGCACCTACAACGTCGGCACCAGCGTGTCTGGCGCGGACATCGCCGCGTTTGCTGCTGACCATGCGGCGTTTGTGGCGGGGTCGAACAGCAACGCTGTCACGGGCGCGTTGCGCGACGAAACGGGCGCGCTGGGCGGCGCACGTCTGTTGGGTGCCACCGAGGTGCGCAGCACCGGAAACCTGTCGCTCGCCGCGGCCTGGGATTTGACCGATTCGCAGTGGCTGGCCGGCGGCAAGCCCGGCACGCTGACGGTGCGTGCCGCAGGCAACCTGGCGTTGAGCCAGGCGCTCGGTTCGCCCAACGACGAGATCCTTGTGGGTGACACGTGGAACCTGCGTCTGGCCGCAGGGGCCGATCTGCTCGGGGCCAACCCGCTGACCACCCTGGCTGCGGATCGCCTGCTCGCGGACACAGGCAAGCTCACGCTCGAAGGTGACAGCGCCAGGCTGCGAACGGGCACCGGGCGCATCGACCTGGCAGCGGCCCGCGACGTGCGCATTGAAAGCATTGCAGCCACGGTCTACACCGCTGGCCGGATCGGCGAGCCCGATGCGGCAAACCTGCCCGCGCTGGATGGCAATGCAGCCGTCGACTACAACCGGTGGGGTGTGGACGGCGGCGGCATTTCCATCGTCGCGGGCGGTGAGGTGTCAGGTGCCGTCAGCCCCAAGGGCGACCTGTGGATCAACGAATGGCTTCGTCGCCCTCGACAGTCGAACAATCAGTTCGCAGACCTGAAGCCGACGGACTGGTGGAGCCACCGCCCTCGTTTCCAGCAGGCGGTGGGCACCCTGGCCGGCGGCGACATCGACATCGTTGCCGGTGGCACGCTCAGCAATCTGGCAGTCATGCTGCCGACCACGGGCCGCACCTATCGTGATGGTGACGGGGTGCGGCAGGTGGACGTGCAGGGCGGCGGCAACCTGAACGTGCGGACCGCCGAGAACGTTGTGGGCAGTGCCTTCCTGGTGGCGCGCGGTGCAGGGCGAGTCGAAGCCGCAGGCGACATCGGCGCAGACAGGCGCACGCAGCTCTACGTGATGGGCGCGAGCAGCGCCAATGTGCCCGAAGGTGCCAGCCTGAAACTGGTGGCGGGAGGAGCGGTGGCGCTGCAAAGCGTGAACAATCCGACGGCCATGTTCCAGGCGAACAGTGACGCCACCGACCCTGCCTCCGGCCCCAGTTTCAACACCCAGGGCAACGTCTCGACTTTTTTCACGTATTCCGCGAACAGTCAGGCGGGCGCGTATGCCAAGAGTGGCGACCTGTCGTACGAAGCCGTTCTTCCATTGACCTGGCGCACCTTCAACAGAACGTCGCCGATCCGGGGCGGGCAAACCGGCTTCTCCGGCGCGTTTCCAGCCAGCCTGGCGTTGGTTGCGTTCGACGGCAGCATCACCGGCCCGCCGCTGACCGACGCCATCACGACCTTTCCATCCACGTCGGCAACGGCCGTCATGCTGGCCGGCGGGTCGCTGTTCAACGCCGGGTTCTACGGCTCCGATCGGGACCCGGCCACGGTCACGACGCCGACCACCGCATTCGACCGTGCAAACGTCATTGCCCGCCAACTCGATGGCCGCACCGGGCTTCGCCCCACAGGCAGCCAGGCGCGCATCGTGTCGCGCGAAGTCGATGGCGCTTACGTTTTTGAACTGCAGGCCCTGGAAGGCAGTTTCGTGGCCAATGCTTCGTCGAGCGGTGTCGTCTTCACGGCACCCGGCCGGCTGCGCGCAGGCGTCGACATCGTCGGTGCCAACCTTCGGCTGCAGAACTTGCGCCCCGACGACCTCACCGATGTGCGTGCCGACACGGGTGACTTCCGGACACCGGTGGGCATTGAAATCAGCGGCCCGGGGCGTTTGCTGCTGCAGGCCGGACGCAACGTCGACCTGGGGTCGGCGACCTTCGCGCAGGGAACAGCCGGCGACATTGGCGGGCTGGTGGCCACCGGCAGCACAGGCAACTCGCAACTGCTGTTCGACAAGAGCGCGCGGGTGACAGTGGCGGCCGGTGTCAAGGGCGACCTGAATCTGGCAAGGATGGACGGCGCCTACAACGAGATCATCGCGCTCAACTCCGCGTCCAGCGACATCATCGATTTTTATCGACAGCTCGGCACCGAGCCGGACGCAGGCGTCGTGCTCGACTCTGCCGACGTGGCGGCGCTGGCCAGGCGCGACCCGACCTACGCGCGTTTCGTGTCTCTCGACAAGACCGCGCCACGCGCTCTGGCTGCGTACCAGGGCAGTTTGCGCATCGGCGACCTGCCGCTCGGTCCGACGGCCGACAGCAGCGCAGCCGCTGCCTTGTACGGGGCTCTGAACGCCGAGGCCGATGTGGCCAAGCTGCGCGCCGCAGGGTCGGTGAAGGCGCTGGCGGACGCGCCCGGAGGCGAGGCCTATCGTGCCTACGTCGGCCTCGATCAACGCTACCCGCGCGTGTTTGCGGACTACCTGCAACGGCGTGGCAAGGGGGCGCTGCCTTCAGGCCTGACACCGATCGTGTTCTCGGATTCGCTGCTCGGGGTCGTCGCGGACGTGGTGCCCTCCGGGTCCGTCTCCAGCGGCAACATCTTCAGCTACCAGACCTCGATTCAAACCTATGGCGGCAGCGACATCGACCTGTGGGCCCCGAGCGGCAACATCGTCGTGGGCCTGACCACACCGCGCGCCGACAAGACCGTGGGCCTGCTCACCAATGCCGGCGGTGCCGTTCGCAGCGTGCTGTCGGGTGACTTCAACATCAATCAAGGCAAGGTCATCACCGCGCAGGGCGGCGACATCCTGCTGTTCTCGACGCAAGGCAGCATCGACGCCGGGCGCGGTGCCAAGACGTCGCTGAACACCCCGCCGCCCACCCGCACGCCGATCTTCGAGACGGTCGATGGCGTGCAAGTGCAGGTGGGCGTGCTGCTCACGATCCCTTCCAGTGCCACCGGCAGCGGCATCCAGACCCTCAGCTCCGACCCGGACGGCGTCGGCCCGCGCAATGCGCCGGCCGCGGGCAGCGTTTATCTGTTCGCACCGGCTGGAACGATCGATGCCGGCGAGGCGGGAATCCGCTCGGGCGGCAACATCGTGCTCAACGCACAAACCGTTCTGAATGCCAGCAACATCGCGTCCGCTGGCACCTCGGCGGGGGTGCCGGTTGCCACTTCGGGAAGCCTGGCTTCGTCGCTGGCCAGCAGCAGCACGACCACGGCCGGCTCATCGAATGCGGCGGAGGAAGCGGGCAAGGCCGCCAGCACGGCGGCTCGGGCGGCGGCGGTGCCGATCGCCAAGCCAACCATCCTCACCGTCGAAGTCCTCGGCTTCGGCGACAGGAACTGCAAGGAGCAGGAGAAGGACTGCTTCGCAAAATGATGCAGTCCGCCGTCTCGGCGTTGTCAGGCATGCGCCTCCTGAACGTGATCCGCTCGGTCGACCCGGTGAAGGGCGGCCCGGTGGAAGGTTTGCGCCAGTCGATCATCGCGACCGCGCCTCAGGGTCACAGCCGGGATGTGCTCACGCTCGACTCACCACAAGACGCCTGGGTGCGCGACTTCCCGGCGACGATGCATGCACTGGGGCCGGTCTCGACCAACTACGGCCACACGTCGGCCATCGTGCCGTGGCTGCGTGAGAACGCGCGGCACTTCGACGCGGTGATCGTGCATGGACTGTGGCAGTTCCACGGGCTGGCGGTGCGACGTGTGCTGCACGGCGGGCCGGTGCCGTACTTCGTGTTCCCGCACGGCATGCTCGATCCGTGGTTCAAGCGCGAGTACCCGCTGAAGCACGCGAAAAAGTGGCTGTACTGGCCCTGGGCCGAGTACCGCGTGCTGCGCGACGCGGCCGCCGTGCTCTTCACCGCCGATGAAGAGGCCCGGCTGGCGCCGCAATCGTTCTGGCTCTACCGTGCCAGGCCGGCCGTGGTGGGCTACGGCGTGGTGCTCGACGACGCGGCGCGCCAGAGTTCGGCCGATCGCTTCCTGCACGACTGGCCGGCTGCGCGCGGCAAGCGGATCGTGCTGTTCCTGGGTCGGCTGCACCCGAAGAAGGGATGCGACCTGCTGATCGAGGCGTTCGCGCAGGTCGCGGCCGACGATGCGTCGCTGCACCTGGTGATGGCGGGGCCGGACGACCGCTCGGGCCTGCGCGCCGGGCTTGAGGCGCTGGCGTCGCGCCTGGGGGTGGCCGATCGCATCACCTGGACGGGCATGTTGACCGGCGACGCCAAGTGGTCTGCGCTGCAGGCCGCCGAAGTGTTCGCCCTGCCTTCGCACCAGGAGAACTTTGGCATCGCGGTGGTCGAGGCCCTGGCGGTCGGCGTGCCGGTGCTCATCTCCGACAAGGTGAACATCTGGCGTGAGATCGTCGAGGCCGGTGCCGGCCATGCCGACAGCGACACGGTGCCTGGAACGGTGGCGACGCTGCGACGCTGGCTGGCCCTGAGTGCCGCTGGGCGTGCAGCCATGAAAGTGCGGGCAGTGGCCTGTTACCAGCAGAACTTTCACATGGCCACGGCGGCACAGCGGCTGGTCGACACCATCGCCCCGTTCACACGCGCCCGGCCGGTGCGGCAGCCCGGCGCGGGGCTCGATTCACAGCTTTGAAACATAGGGTCGATACCCTCGGCGGTTCTGTCTTCTGGGTGGCATTCCCGCCGGTCATGAAAAAACTCGCAGTTCTTGGCCTCGCGCTGGCTTGTCTTCTCGCCTCCTCTTTGTCGCATGCCGTGTGGAATGCGGACTGGAAGCAGCGCGTCAAGGTCGGGCTGAACACCGCGGCTGACGGGTTGCCGATTGCCGCAGGCGTCGACGCGGTTCCGCTGTTGATCCGTTTGCACACCGGCAACTTCCCGTTTGTGGAAGCCAAGCCCGACGGCACCGACTTGCGCTTCATCGCTGCCGACGACAAGACGCCGCTGAAGCACCACATCGAAAAGTTCGACGGCCTCAACGAACTGGCGCTGGTGTGGGTGCAGGTTCCCAAACTGGTGGCGGGGAGCAAGGCCGATTTCATCTGGATGTACTTCGGCAACCCGGCCGCCGCCGCTGCCGACAACGCCGCCGGAAGCTACGACGCCGCGCAAAGCCTGGTCTATCACTTCAATGAACGCGAAGTGCTGCCGCAAGACAGCACCGCCAATGCGAATCACGCCGTGCGCTCGACTGCCAAGGCCAGCGGTGCCGGGCTGATCGGTGGCGGCCTGGCGTTCGACGGAACCAGCGAGCTGGCACTGCCCGCAACGCCGTCGCTGAAAGCCGGCCCGGACGGGATGACGGTGTCGCTGTGGATCAAACCCGGCGACGTGTCGGATGCTGCCCTCTATGCGCAAACCGAAGGGGCCGGCGCGCTGCGCTTGTCGGTGCGTGCAGGCAAGCTGGTAGCGCAGTCGGGCTTGTTGACTGCCACGTCGGCTGCGCCGCTCAACGCAGGTGCATGGCAGCACGTGGCTGTTGTGGCCAAGGACGGTCTGACGCTTTATGTCAACGGGCAAGAGGCGGCCAAGGCGGCCGGTGCCACGCCCGCGCTCGGCGGGGCGGCCGTGATCGGCAAGGGGTTCAAGGGCGAGATCGACGAACTCCAGGTGGCCACCGCCGCGCGTTCGCCCGACTGGATCAAGGCGTCGGCCCAATCGCAAGGGCCAGACCAGAAGCTGGTGATCTACAACCCGGCTGAAGGCGGTGCCGCGGCAGATGCCGGGCCGTCCTACCTGAAGATCTTGCTGGGCGCAGTGACGCTGGACGGATGGATCGTGATCGGCGTGTTGATGGTCATGTTCGTGATCAGCGTCTACGTGATGTTCGCGAAGGCCACGTTCGTGAGTGCCGCCGCGCGCGACAACGACCGCTTCAAGGCGCAGTTCGAGAAGATGATCTCGAACATCTCGGCCACCACCTCGGAAGGCGACGAAAAAAAGGCGGCGTCGAAGTACCGCAACTCGTCGCTGTACCGGCTGTATGCCTCGGGCGCGCATGAGCTGCGCAATCGCTTCGAGGCGTACTCGAAGATCGGCCGTGAGCCGGTGTTGAGCGATCCGTCGATCAATGCGATTCGCGCCACCGTCGATGCGCGCCTGGTGCGCGAACTGCAGCAACTCAATTCGAAGATGGTGCTGCTGACCATCTGCATCGCCGGCGGGCCGTTTCTGGGCCTGCTCGGCACGGTGGTCGGCGTGATGATCACCTTCGCCGCGATTGCCGCGGCGGGCGATGTGAACGTGAACGCGATCGCGCCTGGAATCGCGGCGGCGCTGGTTGCCACGGTGGCCGGCCTGGCGGTCGCGATCCCTGCGCTGTTCGGCTACAACTACCTGACCAGCAAGATCGGCGAGCTGACCTCGGACATGCAGGTCTTCATCGACGAGTTCGTCACCCGCATTGCCGAGAACCACTCGGTGTGATGGCGGGATTGCCATGAAGATGCAAGCCGCCAACAAGGCCTACGACGAGATCAACGTCGTGCCGATGCTCGACCTGTCGTACGTGCTGCTGGTCATCTTCATCATCATGACCACGGCGTCGGTGCAGGGCATCAAGGTCAACCTTCCCAAAGCCAGCGCCGCCCCCAGCCTGGCCAAGCCGCAGACCAAGGCGATCACGATTCGCGAGGACGGGCAGGTGTTTCTGGACACCTACCCGGTGACGATGCAGGAACTCGAAGACCGACTGCGCCAGGTGAAGGCCGTCAACCCCAACTTTCCGGTGGTGATCAAGGGGGACGCCAAGGTTCAGTACGAAAAAGTGGTCGATGTGCTGGACCTGATGGGCCGTCTCGACATCACGCAACTCGGCCTGGTCACCCAGCGCCTGGTGAAGTAGCTGCCGGCGCGCACGCGGGTTGATCCATGTACCACGACTACGATCCTCCGGGAAAGCGAAGAAACTGGATCAAGCGGCTTGCACTCGGCCTTGCCGGGTTGGGCGGAATGGTTGCGGTGGTGCTGTTGCTGATGCAGTTCCTTGCGTCGCCGTCCACCAAGAAAACCGGGACCCACCAGATTGCGCTGATCAAGCAGCCGCCACCGCCGCCGCCCAAGCCGCCGGAGAAGCCGCCCGAGCCGCCGAAGGTCAAGGAAGAAGTCAAGATCGATCCGCCGAAAGACGAACCGAAGCCCGTCGAGCCGAAGGCCGCGGACGAGAAGCCGGCGTCCGACAAGCCGCTGGGTGTGGACGCGGAAGGAACTGCCGGCTCCGACGGCTTCGGCCTGGCGGCCAACAAGGGCGGACGCGACCTGCTGACCACCGGCGGCGGCGCTGGCGGCGCTTACTACTCGGGCTTGTTGCAAAGGCAGTTCTTCGAGGCGTTGTCGCGCAACCGCAAGCTGCTGAAAGAAGAGTTTCGCGTCGTGGTGAAGGTGTGGATCGGCGACGACGGCAAGGTCCAGAAAGCCGACATCGTCAGCGGCTCGGGCAATCAGCAGTTCGACGACCAGATCCAGGTGACCTTGCTCGAAATGAGCCCGTTGAAAGATGTGCCGCCGAAGGCGATGCGCCCGATGCAACTGCGGCTGAGCAACCGCTCGTGAGCCAGCCCTCCTTTCTCTCGTCCCGACTTCCCATGCACCCTTCACCCGTTCGCCTGACCGTCGCACTGGCCCTGTCGCTTTGGGCTTGCAACGCTGCCGCGCAAGACGCCGACATCGACAAGGTGCGCGCCGCCACGGCCAAGCTGATCGGTTTGCTGGTGGACCAGGGCGTGCTGGCGCGCGACAAGGCCGAGGTGCTGTTGAACGACGTCGCCAGGCCGGCAACCCCGCTGGCGGCCAACCCCGGCGCAGGTGCGTCCAGAGCGGGCGCACCCGGCACGGTGCGCGTGCCCTACATCCCCGAGTTCGTGCGCAAGGAACTGAAAGAGGAATTGCGCAGCGAGCTGGCCGCGCAGGCCGCGCGCGAGGGCTGGGCGGCACCGGGTTCGGTGCCCGACTGGACGCGCGGCCTCAAGTGGGACGGCGACCTGCGTGCCCGCTACCAGTTCGACAATTTCTCGCCCGACAACGCGCCGGCGGTCAGCGTGACCGAGACCAATCGCAGCCGCGCCGTCACGCTGCGCAACAGCACCGAAGATCGGCATCGCCTGCGCATCCGGGCGCGCCTCGGGCTGACGGCCACCGTCGACGACAACTGGTCGGCCGGTGTGCGTCTGACCACCGGCAGCACCACCGACCCGATCTCGTCGAACCAGACGCTGGGCGTCTACAACAACCGCTACACCGTCG
>JANNEI010000373.1:0-2069 GCA_031378565.1 Burkholderiales bacterium | reverse complement strand
TCGGCCGTCTTCACCAGCGACGCCGGCAGCAACTCGCCGTCGTGTGCGAACACGCTGTAGGCGCGCGCCAGCTGAAACAGGCTCGCCGACAGACCGTAGCCGTAGCTCATCGTCGCCTGCTCGATCGGGCGCCAGGTCTTGTACGGGCGCAGCCGGCCCGTCACGGCGCCGGGGAAACTGATCTGCGGCTTCTGGCCGAAACCGACCTGCGTGAACAGCTCGTGCATCTCGCGCGGCTGCATCTGCATCGCCATCTTGACGGTGCCGACGTTGCTCGATTTCTGGATGATCTCGGCCACCGTCAACGCGCCGTGCGGATGCGCGTCGCTGATGGTCGAGCCGCCGATCACCATGCGACCCGGCGCGGTCTGGATCACGGTGGCGGGCGTCACGCGGCCGGTTTCCATCGCCAACGCGGCGATGAAGGGCTTCATCGTCGAGCCGGGCTCGAAGGTGTCGGTCAGCGCGCGGTTGCGCAACTGCCCGCCGGTCAGGTTGCGGCGCTCGTTGGGCGCGAAGCTGGGGTAGTTGGCCAGTGCAAGCACCTCGCCGGTCTGCACGTCCAGCACCACCACACTGCCGGCTTTGGCCTTGTGCTCGGCCACCGCGTCGCGAATGCGCTGGTAGGCGAAGAACTGCGCCTTGGAATCGATCGACAATTCGATGTCGCGTCCATCCACCGGGGCCACGCTGTCGCCGATGTCTTCGACCACGTGGCCGAGCCGGTTCTTGATGACACGGCGCGTGCCGCCGCGACCTGCCAGGTCTTGCTGAAAGGCCAGCTCGATGCCTTCCTGCCCGCGGTCTTCCACGTTGGTGAAGCCCACCAGGTGCGCGGCCGACTCGCCTTCGGGGTACTTGCGCCGGTACTCACGCAGCTGCAGAACGCCTTGCATGCCGAGCGCCATCACGTCTTTCGCGACCTGCTCGTCCACCTGGCGGCGCAGCCACACGAAGTTGGGGTTGTCGTCCAGCCGGTCGACCAGTTCTTTCGGCGTCATGCCCAGCAGCCTGGCGAGCTGGCGACGCTTGCCGGCATCGGCGTCGAGGTCCTTCGGGCTGGCCCACAGCGAGGGCATCGGCACGCTGGCCGCCAGGATCAGGCCGTTGCGATCGACGATGCGCCCGCGGCTGGCCGGCAGCACCAGCGAGCGCGCATAGCGGATCTCGCCCTGGCGCAAAAAGAAGGCGCTGTCGATGATCTGCACGTACACCGCGCGGCCCAGCAGCACGCAAAAACTCAGGCCGACCAGCGCGACGAGGAACTTCGATCGCCACGACGGCGTCTTGGCCGCCAGCAGGGGGCTGCTGGCGTAGTTCAGGCTGCGAACGTTGACCGCAGCGCCCGATGCCGCATTGCGCTTGAACCAGCTCATTTGTCAGCCCCCGCCGAGGGGGCCGACGCGGCGCGCGCGTAGGTGACGTACTGCGTGATGGCCGGCGTGGCGGTACGCATGCCGAGCTTGTCGCGTGCGGCCTTTTCGACCCGCAGCGGCGTCGCCTGCGACTGCTGCTCGGCCTTCAGCCGCTCGTGCTCGGTGTCCAGCCGACGCTCTTCAGATTGCGCGCGGTCGAGTTCGGTGAACAGGCGGCGCGAGTCGTACGACACGCGCACGAGGTAGACGCTGCTGACCAGCAGGATCACCAGCAGCAGCAGGTTGATGCGCGTCATGCCAGGTAGTCCGTGCGCTGCGCCACGCGCATCACCGCCGAGCGCGAGCGCGGGTTCGCGCGCACCTCGGTTTCGCCGGGCTTGACGCGGCCCAGCGACTCCAGCCGCGTCGGCTTCGGCGCAGCGAACGGGGCGCGGCGGTCGAAGGCGCTTTTACTTTCGCGCGCGATGAAGGTCTTGACGATGCGGTCTTCCAGCGAATGAAAGCTGATCACCACCAGGCGGCCGCCCGCCACCAGCAGGTCGAGCGAGGCGTTCAGGCCTTGTTCGAGCTCCTCAAGCTCGGCGTTGACGAAAATCCGAAGCGCTTGAAAAGTGCGCGTTGCAGGGTTCTGGCCCGGCTCGCGGGTTTTGACCGCGCGAGCCACGACCTCGGAAAGTTCTGCCGTGGTTCGAA
>JANNEI010000342.1:0-3719 GCA_031378565.1 Burkholderiales bacterium | reverse complement strand
GAACACCGGAAAATCTGCGCCGTAGGTCAGGCCGGTGTCGGGGTGCGGCTGCATCGGGCCCGTCGAGCCGAAGCAGGAACCGAGGTTGTTGACGCCGATGACGAAGAATCGATCGGTGTCCAGCGGCTTGCCCGGGCCGATAAGGTTGTCCCACCAGCCTTCGCTTCTGGGCTGTCCGGCATAGTGGCCCGCGAGGTGGTGGCTGGCGTTCAGCGCGTGGCACACCAGCACGGCATTGCTGCGCTTGGCGTTCAGCGAGCCGTAGGTTTCGAAGGCCAGCGTGTAGTCGCGCAGCAGCGCGCCGCTGCGCAGTGCCAGCGGCTCGGCGAAGTGCATGAACTGGGGCTCGACCGCGCCCACTGATGAAGAGGGAAATGACGGGGAAACAGACATGGCAGAAAAGAGAAAACCCGGCTCGTCAAAGAGGCCGGGTTATCAGTCCACGTCTCTTTAGCAGTATTTATAGAGCGCCCGCAATCCGGAACAAATCAGCGCTGGCTGGCAGTATAACGGGCCACTTTCACGACATGGCGGGGCAGCACATGGCTTGGTTCGAAGGCTTTCCGTCAGCCCGCCACGCGGTCAACGGCATCGAGATTCTTGCCCGCACCGGCGGCCGCGCCGGTGGCCCGCCACTGCTGCTGCTGCACGGTTTCCCGCAGACGCATGCGCTGTGGCATCGGGTGGCGCAACTGCTGGGTTCGCAGTTCCAACTGGTGATGCCCGACCTGCGCGGCTACGGCGATTCGTCCAAGCCGGTCGGTGACGCCGACCATGCGAACTACAGCAAGCGGGTGATGGCGCAGGACATGGCGGCGCTGATGAGCCAGCTGGGCCACGCGCGCTTCGGGCTGGTGGGGCACGACCGCGGCGGGCGCGTGGCGCACCGGCTGGCGCTCGATCACCCCGGCGCTGTGTCCAGGCTGTGCGTGATCGACATTGCGCCCACGCTCGACATGTACGGTGCCACCGACATGCCATTCGCCAGCGCCTACTACCATTGGTTTCACCTGATCCAGCCGGCCCCGCTGCCCGAGCGGATGATCGGTGCCGACGCGAAGTTCTACCTGAACTGGAAGCTCGGCGGTTGGGGCGCCAAGGACTCCTCGTTCATCGAACCGGCGGCGCTGGCGGAGTACGAACGGTGCTTCTGCACGCCCGAGGCCATCCACGGTGCCTGCGAGGACTACCGGGCTTCGGCGGGAATCGACCTCGAACACGATCGCGCATCACGCGCGGCCGGCGAGAAAGTGAACTGCGACTTGCTGGTGTTGTGGGGCGAGCGCGGTGTCGTGCATCGCTTGTTCGACCCGCTCGCCTTGTGGCAGGCACAGTGCGCCGGGCACGTGACCGGGCAAACACTGCCAGCGGGTCACTTCATTCCGGAAGAAGTTGCCGACCAGACCAGCCATGCCTTGCGGCGATTCTTTTTAACGCAATGATGCAATTCCGCGTCATCGGAACCTCGCCGGCCTGCGTTATCGACTCAGGCAGGTGCAATGGGAACCCGCCCGCACCAGCCCGGTGCTAGAATCCCAAGGGATGCGTTAAAAGTACCGCAAGGTGGCTTTCAACGCGTGATTCCGAACTCGGCTCGCGTTGAAGCACATCACGGGGTCATTCTCCAAACCACCAAGAGGAACAAACGATGAAACGCAATCTCGCAATTCTGTCCGCACTGATCATGGGTCTGATGGGCGCGCAATCCGCCATGGCGCAAGCCGCTTCGGCCCCCACCACCCGCGCCGAAGTGAAGTCGGATGCCAAGGCCGCTGTCAAGGCTGGTGACGTGCCTAAGGGCGAAGTCGGCAAGACCGTGGCCCCGATGTCGTCTGGCGGCAAGGAAAAGCGCGCCATGACCAAGGCCGAAGCCAAGGCAGCGGAAAAAGCCGGGACGATCGAGAAGGGCCCGAGCCCTTCCGTCAAGCCGATGTCCGGTGAAAAGTCACGGGCCGCAGTCAAGGCCGACGCCAAGGCTGCCATCAAGGCCGGCGAAGTTGCCAAGGGCGAAGCCGGTACCGGCACGACCGTCAAGCCTGCTGCCACCAAGTAAGCCCAGCCTGTCCCGGCACCGCAAGGTTCCGGGCGAGTTGCAAAGCCGAGGCGCACGCCGTGCGACTCGGCTTTTTCATGTCTGCCGCACGCTTTCGAGAGGCCATGCGATGGGCTGAACTGCGCGGCAGAAGCGCATCAAAACAATGGTTCTGCCTTCGATGGGCCGCCCTACCATCGGCCGTTGACAGCAACGCCTGAGGAGTGTCGATGCGTGCCTGGCTGATCTCGTTGAACCAGTACTTCCCGATCCGCTACAGCGCCTGGCTCGCCTGCGCGGTCGGCCTGTTGCTGAGCGCATTCATGTGGGTCGCGTTCGGGATGGCGGCGTGGTGGATGCTGATCTTCGCGGTGCTGGTGGTGGTGGGGGTGCACGACGTGCGCCAGACGCGCCACTCGATCCTGCGCAACTACCCGGTGATCGGGCACATGCGGTTCCTGTTCGAGTTCGTCCGGCCCGAAATCCGGCAGTACTTCATCGAGGCCGACAACGACGCCGCGCCTTTCTCGCGGCAACAGCGCTCACTGGTCTATCAGCGCGCCAAGGGCGACCAGGACAAACGCCCGTTCGGCACCCAGATGAACGTGGGTGCGATGGGCTACGAGTGGATCAACCATTCGATGGTGCCCACCCACCTGCCGACCCACGACTTCCGGGTTCTGATCGGCGACGGGCTCGCCAAACCCTACAGCGCCAGCGTGTTCAACATCTCGGCGATGAGCTTCGGCGCGCTGTCGGCGAACGCCATCCTGTCGCTCAACGCCGGTGCAAAAAAGGGCGGCTTCGCGCATGACACCGGTGAAGGCTCGATCAGCCGGCATCACCGTGAAAACGGCGGCGACCTGATCTGGGAAATCGGCTCCGGCTACTTCGGTTGCCGCAACGAAGATGGCTTGTTCAACGCCGACAAGTTCGCCGAGAACGCGATTCAGCCCCAAGTGAAGATGATCGAACTCAAGCTCAGCCAGGGGGCCAAGCCGGGCCACGGCGGGGTGCTGCCCGGCCCGAAAGTCACGCCGGAGATTGCCGAAGCCCGCGGCGTGCCGCCGTGGCAGGACTGCGTCAGCCCGGCCAGCCACAGCGCCTTCTCGACCCCGATCGAGATGATGCATTTCATCGCCCGCCTGCGCGACCTGTCGGGTGGCAAGCCGACCGGCTTCAAGCTGTGCATCGGCCACCCCTGGGAGTGGTTCGCGATCTGCAAGGCGATGCTCGAGACGGGCATCACGCCCGACTTCATCGTCGTCGACGGCGCCGAAGGTGGCACCGGCGCGGCGCCGGTCGAGTTCACCGACCACGTGGGCGCGCCGCTGCAGGAAGGACTGCTGCTGGTGCACAACACGCTGGTCGGGCTCGATCTCCGCAAGAAGATCAAGCTGGGCTGCGCTGGCAAGGTGATCACCGCGTTCGACATCGCCCGCATGCTCGCGCTCGGCGCCGACTGGTGCATCGCGGCGCGCGGTTTCATGTTCTCGCTCGGTTGCATCCAGGCCCAGGCCTGCCACACCGGCCACTGCCCGACGGGCGTGGCGACGCAGGACCCCGCCCGCCAGCGCGCCCTGGTGGTGCCCGACAAGGCCGAGCGCGTGCGCCATTTCCATGCGGCGACGCTGGCCGCGCTGGCCGAACTGGTGGCGGCGGCCGGGCTGTCGCATCCCTCGCAGCT
>JANNEI010000318.1:0-1999 GCA_031378565.1 Burkholderiales bacterium | reverse complement strand
TACCTCGACCAGCGTTTCAGCGACCACGCGCCGCTGGTGATCGACTACGACTTCACGCTCTAAGCCGCTCTTTGAAAGCTTGTGTGAAAACCGCGTGAACGCCCGGTGAACCTTCACACTTGATTCAATTGGTCACGCAATTTGTGCGTGACGCCCGCCACTTTCCAAGGAACACGCCATGTCGCTCGACGCCATTGAAATCGAAACCGGTCCGTCGCCGACGGCCAGCATCATCGTGTTGCACGGGCTGGGTGCCGACGGCAACGACTTCGTGTCGATCACCGAAGAGCTGGACTTGAGTTCGGTCGGCCCGGTGCGCTTCGTCTTTCCGCATGCGCCGACGCGGCCCGTCACCCTCAACGGCGGCTACGTGATGCGCGCCTGGTACGACATTTTCGGGTCCGACCTCGGCATCGGCGCAGAGAAGCGTGAAGACGAAGCGGGCCTGCGGGGGTCGCAACAGGCCGTTGATGCGCTGATTGCCCGCGAACGCGCGCGCGGCGTGAAAGCCTCGCGCATCGTGCTGGCCGGTTTTTCACAGGGCTGCGCGATGACGCTGATGACGGGCTTGCGCCACACCGAGCGGCTGGCCGGGCTGACCGGGCTGTCGGGCTACCTGCCGCTGGCCGCAGCGACCGCCGCCGAGCGCAACGCGGCCAACCACGACACGCCCATCTTTCTGGTGCACGGCCGCAGCGACCCGGTGATCCCGCTGGCCCGCGCCATCGCATCGCGGGACGCGCTCATCGCCATGGGCCACACCGTGGAATGGCACGACTACCCGATGCCGCACTCGGTGTGCGCGCAGGAGACCGTGGACTGGAATCGGTGGCTGCTGAAGGTGTTGGCCTGAGCCGCCGAAGCGAAGCACCTGAGCATCTGTGCCGCGCAGGCGGCTCTCTCAGGCCTTCTCTGTGCAATTGCGCAGGCACTTCATTCCGGCCTGAGCCGATTTGGCCGAAGGTGAATAAGTCACAGGTTCGGGCGGACTTTTTCACCCCCCGAGGGGCACCGCGTTGCCTACGCTTGCTTCAACTCGCGGCCACTCGCCACGGGTTGAATCAACGGAGCAACATCATGTTCGATGAATCTCGCCTCACGGACCTCAAAAAGACCAACCTTCGCTACAGCGGACCTGAGCGCCGCGCGGCGCAGGCCCGGTTGGGACACTGGCATGCGGCCACCCTGGATGAAGTCGACTACGGCATGCTGCTGCTGACAGACGACAGTCACGTCATGCACATCAACTTTGCTGCGCGCGCCGAGTTGGACAGTGCGCATCCGCTGCAACTGCTGGGACGCGAACTGCGCGCCCGCAGCCCGCAAGACGTGCTGCCGCTGGCCACCGCACTGCACGCAGCGGCGCAGCGTGGGCTGCGCAAACTGCTGACGCTGGGTGAAGGCGCACACCAGGTCAGCGTCTCGGTCGTGCCGCTGTCGCTGCCGCATGAGGCCGGCGGGCCGGTGACGCTGGTGATGCTGGGCAAGCGCCAGGTCTGCGAAGTGCTGTCGGTGCAGGGCTTCGCGTGCAGCCACGGCTTGACCGCCGCCGAAACCCGCGTGCTGGCCGCCCTCTGCCACGGCACGCCGCCCGCCAAGATCGCAGCGCAAGTTGGCGTGGCCGTCTGCACCGTTCGCACCCACATCGGCAACATCCGCATGAAGACCGGCACCGAAAGCATCCGCGCACTGGTGCAACGGGTGGCGGTGCTGCCACCGCTGATGAGCGTGTTGCGCGGCGTGGCCGGCTCGGCCTGCCGGGCGCGCGAAACCGCTGAATTGCTGAGCGCTTGACCCACGCGCCGCGCGCGACGGCTAGCATCGGGCAGCGCGCCAGCGCCCATTCGAGGGCGGGCCCCGCCCCGAATGCTTTCGACCTATCACGCCGCTCCCGATCCCTTGGCCGTGTTGCCCGAATCCTTGCGCCTGCTCGCGCAGCGCGGTGAACTGAAGCACTACCGCAAGGGCCACCGACTGATCGAAGAGGGCGAGTACGGCC
>JANNEI010000222.1:0-5859 GCA_031378565.1 Burkholderiales bacterium | reverse complement strand
CTCGACGTACTTGGGCGCGAACATGGCACCGTCGTTCGCGCCGCCGTGGATGCGGCCCACGTCTTTCGCACGGTCGATGATCTTCAGGTGGCCGGCCGCGTCGATGAAGCCGGCGTCGCCGGTGTGGTACCAGCCGTCGGCGGTCAGCACCTCGGCAGTGGCGGCCGGGTTCTTGTAGTACTCCTTCAGCAGGCCGGGCGACTTGACCAGGATTTCACCGCTGTCGGTCAGCTTGATTTCAACGCCGTCGATCGGCACGCCCACGGTGTCGGCACGCGCCTCGTGATCGGGCTGCAGGCAGACGAACACCGCCGTCTCGGTCGAGCCGTACAGCTGCTTCAGGTTGATGCCGATCGAGCGGTAGAAGGTGAACAGATCAGGCCCGATGGCCTCGCCCGCGGTGTAGGCCACGCGCACCCGGCTCAGCCCCAGCGTGTTGCGCAGCGGGCCGTAGATGAACAGGTTGCCGAGCGCGTAGTGCGCACGGTCCAGCGCCGACACCGGCTTGCCGTCCATGCGCGCTGGGCCGACGCGCCGCGCCAGGTTCATGAAGTGATGGAACAACCACTTCTTCACGCGGCCGGCATCTTCCATGCGGATCATCACCGTGGTCAGCAGGCCTTCGAACACCCGCGGCGGCGCGAAGTAATAGGTTGGCCCGATTTCCTTCAGGTCGATCGTCACCGTGCTGGCCTGTTCGGGGCAGTTGACAACGAAGCCGCACTCCAGCCACAGCGCGTACGAAAAGATGTTCTGGCCGATCCAGGCCGGCGGCAGGTAGGCCAGCACTTCTTCGTTTGACGTGAGCTTGTCGAAGCTGGCGCCGGCGTGCGCGCGGTCGATCAGCGTGTGGTGGGTGTGAACCACGCCTTTCGGGTTGCCGGTGGTGCCCGAGGTGAAGAACATCGCAGCCACATCACCGGGCTGGCCCTTGGCCACTTCGGCATCGAAGAAGCCGGGCTGCTGCGCGTTGAAGGCGCGGCCGCTTTCGATAAACGCATCGAGCGATGCGAGCCCCGCGTCGGCGTAATGGCGCAGGCCGCGCGGGTCGTCGTACCAGACCTGCGTCAACTGCGGGCACTGCGCACGCAGGTCGAGCATCTTGTCGACCTGCTCCTGGTCTTCGACCACTGCAAAGGCCACCTCGGCGTTGTTGATCGGGAACACGAATTCACCCGCCACGGCATCCTGGTACAGCGGCACCGGAATTGCCCCCAGCGACTGCGCGGCCAGCATCGCGGCATACAGGCGCGGCCGGTTTTCTCCGACCACCACGATGTGCTGACCGCGCGTCAAGCCGGCCTGTGCCAGGCCACAGGCCAGTTCGCGCACCAGCACCGAAAGGCCTTGCCAGGTCAGCGTCTGCCAGATGCCCTGGTCTTTTTCACGCAAGGCTGCGGCACCGGGGCGCTTCAAAGCGTGGCCGAGCATCAGGCGTGGAAAGGTGGTGGGCACTCGGGTCTCCTGTGGCCGCGTCGTCGAGGGCCTGCGCCGCTGTGGGGATGCGGTGTGCAGGCGTTTGATTGCGAATGTAAGAACAAGTTTGACGCCATGTTGTCGTTCTGACGACAATCCTAGGGACACCCCCCTCAGGTGTTTCCCGCAATGCCAACCACCCCTTTTCACCCTGACCCGCGCCTGCCGGTGGCCCAGCCGTCGGGCTTGCTGGCACGCGCCCGCGCCGCCACGGCGGACGAGCTGGCAGGCATTCCGTGGCTGCAGGTGCTGCCGCCCGACGAGCGTGCGGCAGCGCAGGCGGACTTGCGTGTGGTGCAGGTGGCACCGGCCGAATTCCTGTGTCGCGTCGGGCGGCCCGCCAGCTTCTGGTTCGGTGTGATCGACGGCTTGCTGAAAATGAGCAACGACTCGGCCGTGGGCATGCCGATGACTTTCACCGGCGTGCCGCCCGGCGGCTGGTTCGGCGAGGGCACGGTGCTCAAGGGCGAGGTGTATCGCTACAACATCGAGGCGCTGCGCAACAGCGTCGTCGCCGGCATCCGCGTGGAGATGTTTCACTGGCTCAGCGAGCGCAGCATTCCGTTCAATCGATTCATCACGCAGCAGCTCAACGAGCGGCTCGGCCAGTTCATCGCAGCGCGCGAGATCGACCGCATGAACGACCCCGACGCGCGCGTTGCCCGCAGCCTGGCCTCGCTGTTTCACCCGGTGCTGTACCCCGGCGTCGGCGAGGTGCTGCGCATCACCCAGCAGGAACTGGGCTACCTGGTGGGCCTGTCGCGACAGCGGGTGAATGAGTCACTTCGCGCACTGCAGGCGGCCGGGGTGATTCGCATCGAGTACGGCGGCCTGCGCGTGCTCGACCTGGAGCGGCTGCGGCGATTTCGAAGCGAGCAGCGCTGAGGTTTGCGGTTCGCAGCCCGCGACGCGGCTCAGCCGTCGCCCGGATTGCTGACGCCCGACGCCACATGCCCCGCCGGCACATGCGCCGAGGCCGAATCGACATGCCCGGTCTGGTCGTCGAAGAAGAAGTCGGGCTCGAACTCGCGCAGGAACTCGCCCTTGGGCAGGCCGCCGAGGAACATCGCTTCGTCGACCTCGATGTCCCAGTCCATCAGCGTGCGAATGGCGCGCTCGTGCGCCGGCGCGCTGCGCGCAGTGACCAGCGCGGTGCGAATGCGCATTCGGCTCGACGCGTCACCCTGCAGGCGCTGCAAGGCCAGCAGCAGCGGCTTGAACGGGCCGGCGGCCAGCGGCTTTTCGGCCTGGTCGCGCTCGTGGGCCTGGAAGGCGTCGAGCCCGGCGTTCTGGAACACACGTTCGGCTTCGTCGCTGAACAGCACCGCGTCGCCGTCGAAGGCGATCCGCACCTCGTTCGGGTGCGCGTCCGACGCCCGCTTGGAATGCGGGTACACGCGCGCCGCCGGCACGCCCGCGCCCAGCGCCGAGCGCACGTCGGCCTCGTTGGTGGACAGGAACAGGTTCGCGTTCAGCGGCTTCAGGTAGCGCCACGGCGACTCGCCCCGTGTGAACACGCCGCGCTGGATCGGCAGCCCGTAGTGCTGCGCCGAACGGAACACCCGCATCCCCGACACCGGGTCGTTGCGCGACAGGATCACCACCTCGACGCTGGGGGCCGCACCGTTGAAAGCCAGCAGCTTGTTGACCAGCGAGAAGGCCACGCCGGGCTTTGCAGCGTGGTCCAGCCGGTCGAGTTGCAGCCGCATGTAGGCGCGGTCGTCGGTGGCCTCGAAGTGCTGGTTCTCTTCCTCGAAGTCGAACAGCGCCCGCGAAGAAATGGCAACGACCAGCTGGCCGGCAAGGGTGACAGGCATGCGAATGATGATACGGCGCTGGGCAGCCACGCCCAGCGGTCGCAGCGCGCGCTCTACATCGTCAGGCGGTGCGACTGCAGACGCAGCAGCCCTTCGAAGATCAGCGTGTCCACCGTCTCGAAGGGCAGGTCGGTGATGGATGCCAGCTTGACCGCAGCACCGCCCGTCATCAGCAGCAGCGGGCTCTGCCCGGTGCGCTCGATCAGCTTGCGGTGCATGCGTTCGACAGCGCCGGCAATCGCGTGCGCGCCGCCGCTCATCAGCGCGTCACTGGTGTTGGTGGGGAAGTCGACCACTTCGCCGGTGGGCACTTTCAGGCCTGCGGTGCCCATCTCCAGCGCGCGCAGCATCAGGCCGAAGCCGGGCAGGATCAGGCCGCCCAGAAAGTGGCCGTCGGCGTCGAGCGCGTCGACCGTCACCGCGGTGCCCACCATCACCACCAGTGCCGGTCTCGGTGCGGCAGCGGCGAGCGCGCGGTGTCGCGCGCCGACCAGCGAAACCCAGCGGTCGGTGCCCAGGCGGCTGGGGAAATCGTAGCCATTGGTCACACCCGCAGCGTGCGCGCTGGACACCACCCAGCGCGCGTCGAGGCCCCACAGCTCGCCGAGCTGTTCCTCGACACGCCGCTTCACCGCTTCACCGGCCACCACGCAGCCCAGCACGCTGGCCGGGGCCGGCAGATGCTTCCATTCGGTGTCTGCCAGGGTGTCGATGGTTTCGAGAAAGACCGCACCGTGCGCGAGCAACGTGGCACCCGGCTGCGGCGACGCGTACTGCCCCCACTTCAGGCGGGTGTTGCCGATGTCGATGGCGAGAAAGCTCATGCCGGCTTCAAAACGTTGACAGCACCGAGTCGACACGGCTGCCCAGCAGCACGCGCACACGGCGCAGGGTCAGCTGCGCGGCCAGCGTGCGGTGCGACTTGGCGATGCGCGACTCGACCTCGTCGAGCAAGGCCTCCAGGTCGGCGCGCGAAGCCGCGCGGCGCAGACGAAGCATCGTCAGCGACCCGGCCAGCGGCGCTTCGGCGCGCACCGCGCGCAGCAGGATGTCGCGGGCCTCTTCCATTGCTTCGTCGGCACCCGCCGCATCGACCGCCATCAACTCGGAATCGGTTGTGCTCAGGCTGGCCTGCACCGAGTCGCTGAATACCGACTCGGGCTGCAAGGTGCGCGAGGCAGGCAATTCGGAATCGTCGGCCGACTCCGCCGACGCGGTGGCCGGCAGGGCCTGGACTGCCACGTCGAGCGGCAGGTCGATTTGGATGGCCACGCTTGTGGTGGCGACCGCTGGCCGCGGATTCGTCATTGTCATGGCCAGCGTGGGTTGCGCCAGCGTGATCAGGCCGAGGCTCATCAATTCGTCCACGCAGCTCTGCGGTGCGCCCGCTTGCTGCGCCATGCCCAGCACCTGATCCAGCGATCGGCGACCGTCGACCAGCAGCAGCACGGTGCGGTGGCGCTGGCTCAGGCGCAGCGTGCGGTGGCTGAGCTCGGCCTGGCCCTGCGCAGTCTTCACGGGGATGGATGGCGGCTGCAACGTGTCTCCTCGAACGACGGGCCGGCGCGGTTCTGTGCGCACTCGGCGGGTGGGTTTGCCAGCGGCGCGATTGTGCCGTGAAATGCAAGGTGGGTCGCAACGTGGGTGCGACGCGGCCCGGCCAACCGCAGGCGATACACTTGAGATTGACGTATACGTCAATCATGGCCGGTCCAGCGCGCAGCGCATCACGCACCCATCTCGGAGGCATCGTGGCTCGAATCATTGAACCCGCATGGACGGATTTTCAACATGGCACCGCAGCGGGCAAGGGTGCGAAGGCATTCGACCTGGCGAAGTTCGACCCGGCTGCCAAGCCGTTCTCGGGCGGTGACAAGGTGGGCGACAAGGCTGCCGTCGAGTTGCTGGCGCAAGAGCTCGACGCGCTGCAGGATCTGTTCTATGCCGACCGCCGCTTCAAGCTGCTGGTGGTTCTGCAAGGCACCGACACCAGCGGCAAGGACGGCACGCTGCGCGGCGTGTTCGGGCGCATGAGTGCGCTCGGCGTGCACACCGTGGCCTGGAAGGCACCGACCGAAGACGAGCGCGCCCACGACTACCTGTGGCGCATTCACAGCCAGGTGCCGGCGTACGGCGAGCTGATGGTGTTCAACCGCAGCCACTACGAAGACGTGCTGGTGCCTGTGGTGAGCGGCTGGATCAGGCCTGAGCAGACCCGGCAGCGCTATGCGCACATCAACGACTTCGAACGCATGCTGAACGAAACCGGCACGGTGGTGCTGAAGTTCTTGTTGCACATCTCGAAGGAAGAGCAGCGTGCGCGCCTGCAAGAGCGCCTGGACGACCCGACCAAGCACTGGAAGTTCAGCCTCGGCGACCTGGAAGTGCGCAAGCAGTGGGAACAGTATCAGCAGGCCTACAGCGATGCGATTGCCGCCACTGGCACCGCCTGGTCACCGTGGACGATCGTGCCGTCCGACTCGAAGACGCACCGCAACCTGATGATCGCCAAGGCCGTCAAGAAGACGCTCGAAGGGCTGAAGCTGCGCTACCCGCCGCGCATTCC
>JANNEI010000215.1:0-7428 GCA_031378565.1 Burkholderiales bacterium | reverse complement strand
ATCGAGCCTGCGGTGTTGCCGCCCGACCCCGACACCCCGCCGGTGGAAGTCGACCGGGTGGCGATGGCGCGCCTGTACGGCGAGCCGCTGTTCACGCTGCCGCACGACCTGTACATCCCGCCGGATGCGCTTGAGGTGTTCCTCGAAGCCTTCGAGGGCCCGCTGGACCTGCTGCTGTACCTGATCCGCAAGCAGAACTTCAACATCCTCGACATCCCGCTGGCCGACGTGACGCGCCAGTACCTGACCTACGTCGAGCAGATCCGCAAGACCAACCTCGAACTCGCCAGCGAGTATTTACTGATGGCGGCGATGCTGATCGAGATCAAGTCGCGCATGTTGCTGCCGCCGAAGAAGTCGGTCGACGGACACGAGGCCGAAGACCCGCGTGCCGAGCTGGTGCGCCGGCTGATCGAGTACGAGCAGATGAAATTGGCGGCTGCGCGGCTCGACGCGCTGCCGGTGCTGGGCCGCGATTTTCTGCGGGCCGAGGTGGCGATCGAACAGTCGCTGGCACCGCGCTTCCCCGATGTGGATGCCGACGAGTTGCGCCTGGCCTGGCAAGACATCTTGCGGCGCGCCAGGCTGAACCAGCACCACACCATCACGCGCGAGCAGCTCAGCGTGCGCGAGCACATGAGCATGGTGCTGCGCCGCCTGCAAGGCCGCCGCTTCGTCGAGTTCGAAGACCTGTTCGACGTGGCGCGCGGGCCGGCAGTGCTGGTGGTGACCTTCATCGCGATGCTGGAGCTGGCGCGCGAGCGCCTGCTGGAAGTGACGCAGGCCGAGGCGTTTGCGCCGATCTATGTGAGGTTGGCTTACCAGCCGGTGTAAGGGGCCATGGGAGCGCCTTTGCGCGTGTGGCGATGCGCGTTGCCCTCCCAGGCGGAGAGGGAGAAAGCGGGGCCCTCTGCGCCCGCGCTTCGAGGCGATGCGCAGCGAGCCGAATTCAATTGGTCCCGTTTGTCGCGCCGGGGTTGAGGTTGCGGCGGCGGACCAGAAAAAAAGTTGTCTGAGCTCCGTTGGCCGCAGGCCAAAAGGGCGAGTTCTTTTTTTCCCGCTGACGCGGCCTCGGCCTCGGTGCAGCCCGCAGGGCGCGACAGTCGGGTCGCCTTTCTTTGGTTCCTTTCTTTGGCGAAGCAAAGAAAGGGACCGCCCTGCCGGGGGCGCATCCCGGCACCGGCCAAAGGCCGATCGGCCCATCGGGCCGACACTCGAAGTCGAAGAAGCAAATCAAGCCCCCCGCTTCACCCCCAACTTGAACGCAATCATCGCCCGCAGCTTGTGCGGCACCACCGGCTTGATCAGCAGGTGAAAGTCTTTGTCGTGGGCCTCCTGCTCATGCCCCGTCATCGTGCTGCCCGTGACCACGATGGCCGGCACCTTCTGGCCGAAACGTGAGCGCAGCGCGACGATGGCGTCCACGCCGTTCAGCCCGTGCTCCAGCCGGAAATCGACGATCAGCAAGTCGGGCTTGACCAGCGCGGGGTCGCAGCTTTCAGCCCACGCCTTGCAGCTCGTGACGCTGTCGAACGCAGCTAAGGTGGCACCCCAGCCTTTCAGTAAAGCCTCCAGCCCGGCCAGCACCGCAGGCTCGTCCTCGACCACCACGATCAGGCGTCCGTCCAGCGTGATGCCCGTCGGCCCCTTGCCCGAGGGCAGCGGCATGGCCTGGCGCACTGCCTTGCCCAGCGGCAGCTCCAGGCTGAACACGGTGCCGCGGCCCGGCTGCGAACGCAGGCGCAGCGGCGCGCCCATCAGGTCGGCCAGCCGCTTGACGATGGCCAGGCCCAGGCCCAGGCCCTTGCGCTGGTGCGGCAGCACCCGCTCGGTGTTGGGCACCTGATAGAACTCTTCGAACACCTGCGCCTGCTGCTCTTCGCGAATGCCCACGCCGCTGTCCCACACCTGCAGCAGCAGGTGGTCGCCGCGACGCCGGCAGCTCACCAGCACCGAGCCGTCGTTGGTGTAGCGGATGGCGTTGGACACCAGGTTGCGCAGGATGCGCTCGACCAGCAGCGGGTCGGCATGCACCACGTGCTGCGCGCCGCGCATGCGCAGCGCCAGGCCCTTCTCGAAAGCCGTGGGCTCGAAGTGCAGGCGCAGCTTGCGGAAGATGCTGCCGATCTCGAAGTGGTCGGGATTCACCTCGACGCCGCCGCTGTCGATGCGCGTGATGTCGAGCAACTCCGAGAACAGGCCTTCCAGCGCATCGACCGACTCGTTGATGCTGTTGACCAGGTGCGCCACCTCGGCGTCGTGGCTCTTCTGGCGCAGCGCTTCGGCAAACAGACCCATCGCGTGCAGCGGCTGGCGCAGGTCGTGGCTGGCGGCGGTGAAGAACTGCGTCTTGGCGCGGTTGGCCACTTCGGCTTCACGCCGGGCGTCTTCGGCGGCCTGCTTTTCGATGCGCACCTGATCCAGCAATTCGTCCCCGCGCAGCTTCAGGTCGATGGCCCGCCGCAATGCCTGCCGGTAGCTGCGCGCCAGCACCGTGGTCAAGCTGAACACCAGCAGCAGGATGCCGGCCAGCTGGTAGCCGTAAGCCGTGCCCTCGCTGGCGATGCGCGCTGCCATCGGCAGGAAGCACAGCGCACCGAACGCGAGGAACACGGTGGGCTGGGTGGCCAGCACCGGCACCACGGCGACCGACAGCGTGTAGATCGTGATGATCAGCCCGACCTGCTGGATGCTTTCGCCGCGCGGGTAGAACACCCAGGCCGTGGCACCCCACATCGCCGCCGACGAGAGCGTGCCGATGTTCCACCAGCGCCGCCAGCGCTGCCAGTCGGCCTCGGCCGACACCACCACGCGCTTGAAGCGCTGCGCCAGGAACAGGCGCGACAGCAGCATCACCGCAAACGCCACCAGCCAGGCCACCATCACGCCGCGCGAGGTGCTGCTCCAGAACAGCAGCGTGATCACGCTCATGCCGGCCACATTGCCCGCGAGGGACGCCGGCATGTAGTCGAACGCGCCCTGCACTTCCTCGGCCAGCGCGGCAGCGCGCTGAGCCTGCGCGCGCACCGGGGTGCTGTTCGGCTTCAGGTCGCCTTGCGCCATGCCGCCAGTCCGCCTTCCTCATGCGACATCTGGCTGACGGCCAGCACCGCCTGCGTGCGTGTGTTGACGTTCAGGGCGCGCAAAACCGCGGCCACGTGGTCTTTCACCGTTTCGACCGACAGGTTCAGGTCGCGGGCGATCAGCTTGTTCGGCTTGGCCTGCAGCAGCTGCGCCAGCACCTCGGTCTGGCGCGGCGTCAGGCCCAGCGAGCGCAGGCCGGGCTGCGTCTGGAAGCCGCTGTCCATCGCGTTCTGGCGCACCACGCGCAACACGCTGGGCACGGTGTCGCCCTCGGGCTTTTCGGTCGGACGCTCCGAGCCCATCGTCATCGGCGGCACGTAGATGCCACCCGACATCACCATGTGCAGCGCCTCGAACAGCGTCTCGTTGCTGGCCCGCTTGGGCACGAAGCCCATCGCGCCCAGGTCGATCGAGCGGATCACGTCGCTGGTGCGGTCGCTGGCCGACACCACCACCACCGGCAAGGCAGGGTAGGCAGCGCGGAACTCCACCAGCACGTCGAAGCCATCGGCGTCGCCGAGCTGCAGGTCGAGCAGCACCAGGTCGAACTCGTCGTCCTTTTTCAGGATGTCGCGCGCCGCGCGGGCGCTGTTGGCACCGATCACGGTCACGTCGTCACCGAGGCCCTGGATGATGGTCTGCAATGCCGACAGGATCAACGGGTGGTCATCGATCAGCAGGACTTTCATGGGGGGCTCCCTTGGCGGTGGGCAACGTGCAACGCAAAACCGATCGTAAGCGACAGACGCGCCTGGCAGCGACCAGCCGCGCCCCCTAGACGTAGCGCCGCCCGATCGATTCAGCCACGCACACCGGCTTGGCCGAACCCTCGCGTTCCATCGTGACTTCGACCGTCATCTGCGCACCGCCTTCCAGTGGCTCGAACGCCGTCAGCACGAACTTGCCGCGCAGCCGGCTGCCCACCGGCACCGGGGCCGGAAAGCGCACCTTGTTGAGGCCATAGTTGACGCCCATGCGTGCGTCCTTCACCTCAAATGCCGAGGCGAACATTTCAGGCAGCAGCGACAGCGTCAGAAAACCATGCGCGATCGGCGTGCCGAACGGCCCCGCCGCGGCGCGCACCGGGTCGACGTGAATCCACTGCTGGTCGCCGGTGGCCTTGGCGAACAGGTTGATGCGCTCCTGGTCGACGGTGATCCAGTCGCTGTCGCCGATGTGCTGGCCGACCAGCGGCTGCAGGTCGGCGATGTGGTCGAAGGTCTTCATGAGAGGTCCTTGATGGTGAGAGACGCGCAAGATTTCATCGAGCGAATGAATGAGCCCCCTCGCCCCAACCGCGGTGGGAAGGAGTCAGAGGGTGAGATCCTTTCGGAGCAGCGGCAATTGCTCCCTCGCCCGTTTGGGGAGAGGGTTGGGGTGAGGGGCTGCGTGCCAGTGCTGATGCCATTCGATGGCCCTCACCCCACCCTCTCCCAGAAGGAGAGGGGGAAACACAAAAACTCTCACACTGTCAACCGAAGACCTCACGCGGCCAGCCATTCGACGATCGGCTGCCACTGCTCGATGTCACGCTCGACCCGGCTCGGTGCCACGTCCCACAAGCTCAGCCCGCGCGCCGCAAGGTGGATGTAGTTCTGCGTGTCGCGCAGCAAGCCGAGCACCGGCACGTCCAGCGTGGCCAGAAAGTGGCGCAGCTGTTCGGCCGAGATGGTGCCCTCTTTCGTGCGCATGCCGATCACGCCGACCGACACTTTCGGCCCGCGCTTGTGGGCCAGCAACTGCTGAATGAAATCGTGCGTGGCGTGGATGTCGAAGATGCTGGGCTGCAGCGGCACCAGCACCTTGTCGGCCAGCTTCATCACTTCGTCGAGCCGCTTGCCGTGCAGGCCAGCCGGTGTGTCCAGCACCACGTGGGTGACGCCTTTCGGCGGCCGCACGATGCTGTCGTGCGCGGTGTCCCAGGTCTGGATGAGCGGCGCGCTGGCAGGCCGCAGCCCGAGCCAGATGCGCGACGACTGCTGGCGGTCCACGTCGCCCAGCATCACCGCCCGCCCCTGCGCCGCCAGGCAGCCGGCGATGTTGGTCGCCAGGGTGCTTTTGCCCACGCCGCCCTTCGGATTGGCCACCACGATCACCGGCATCCTCGCCCCCCGCGCTGGATTGATTTCGGGTTATGTTAACGGCGCGGGCTGCCCCGTGGCCATTCGGATTGACCCACCACCATGACCGACCCGACCCCTTCAGCCGCCGACATCCTCGTCATCGTGGCGCACCCGTCGCTGGAGCAATCGCGTGCCAACCGACGCCTGATGCAGGCGGCAGCCAGCGCTTCGGCCCGCGTAGAAGTGCGTGACCTGTACGCGCTGTACCCCGACTACCTGATCGACAGCGCCGCCGAGCAGGCGCGCCTGCAGTCGGCCAAGCTGGTGGTCTGGCAGCACCCGATCCACTGGTACAGCATGCCGCCGCTGTTGAAGCTGTATGTCGACGAGGTGCTGAGCTTCGGCTGGGCCTACGGGCCCGACGGCGATGCGCTGCGCGGCAAGGACCTGTGGCTGGTGGCCACCACCGGCGGCCCCGACGATTCGTATCGGCCCGACAGCTACAACCGCTATTTTTTCGACGCCTTCCTGCCGCCCTACGACCAGACAGCCGCGCTGTGCGGCATGCGCTTCCTGGCCCCGCTGGTGCTGCACGGCGCGCACCATGTGGACGAGGCGCAGATTGCAGCGCACGCCGCCGTGTACGCGCAGCGCCTGGCCAGCTACCCGGCCTGGCCCGAGCTGGACGACCTGCCCGACTGTGTGGACTGCGAGGTGCCTGCGTCGGCGCGGCCCGCGGACACACCCGACACCGCGGACCGGCTGCAGCTTCTGGAAAGGGCCGCGTGATGGAACACAGCGCAGTCGAACACGGTGCCTGGCTGACCGGGCCGCTCATCTACCTGGCCGCCGCCGTGCTGGCCGTGCCGCTGGCCAAGTTCCTGGGGCTCGGGTCGATCATCGGCTACCTGGCGGCCGGCATCCTGATCGGGCCGTGGGGCCTGAAGCTCGTCACCAACCCGCAGGAGATGCTCAGCTTCTCGGAGTTCGGCGTGGTGCTGATGCTGTTTCTGGTGGGGCTGGAACTGGAGCCGCGCCGCCTGTGGTCGCTGCGCAAACCGATCTTCGGCTGGGGCAGCGTGCAACTGTTCGGCTCGGCCGCGCTGATGATGGCGGTGGCCGTGCTGGCCGGCGTGGACTGGCGGCTGGCGCTGGTGGCCGCGCTGGGCCTGGCGTTGTCGAGCACGGCCATCGGCCTGGGCGTGCTGGCGGAGCGCAATTTGATGGGCACCACCTCGGGCCAGAGCGTGCTCAGCGTGTCGCTGCTGCAAGACGTGGCTGCGATCCCGGTGCTGGCCCTGCTGCCACTGCTGGCGGTCAGCCAGGTGCAGGCCAGTGGCGGCGGCTGGCTGGACGCGGCCAAGGCGCTGGGCGTGATCGCCGTCATCGTGCTCGGCGGCCGCTTGCTGCTGCGCCCGGCGCTGCGCTGGATTGCGCGCAGCGACACGCCCGAGATCTTCACCGCCGCATCGCTGCTGCTGGTGGTGGCCACGGCGGCGCTGATGCAGTCGGTGGGTTTGTCGATGGCGCTGGGCGCTTTTCTGGCCGGCGTGCTGCTGGCCGAAAGCGAATACCGCCGCGAGCTGGAAACCGACATCGAGCCTTTCAAGGGCCTGCTGCTGGGCCTGTTTTTCATTGCGGTGGGCATGAGCATCGACTTTGCCGTGGTGCTGCAGCAGCCGCTGCTGATCGCGGGCGTGGTGATCGGCTTCTTGGTGTTAAAGCTGGCCGTGCTGTGGGCAATGAGCCACGCGATGCCGATCCCCAAGCCCGAGCGGCCGGTGTTCATGATCCTGCTGGCGCAGGGCGGCGAGTTCGGCTTTGTCGTGTTCCAAACCGCCGCGCAGGCTGGCGTCATCAGCGCACCGGCGTCGTCTTTTTTGGTGGCCGCCGTGGCCATCTCGATGTTGCTGACGCCGCTGCTGCTGGTGGCCGCCGACCGCTGGCTGATCCCGCTGCTGGCCGGCCAGAACCGCAGCACGCTGCCCGAAATCAGCGAGCCGCAAAGCCAGCCGGTGATCGTGGCCGGCTCGGGCCGCTACGGCCAGATCGTGGCGCGCATGCTGTACGCCAACGGCATCCAGCCGACCCTGCTCGACCACGACGCCGAGGCCATCGACGGGTTCCGGCGCTTCGGCTGGCGCGTGTTCTACGGCGACGCCACGCGGCTCGACCTGCTGCGCATTGCCGGCGCAGGCAAAGCCAAAGTGCTGGTGCTGGCCGTCGACGACATCGAGCAAAGCATCGAAGTCGCCAAGCTCGTCATCCAGCACTTCCCGCA
>JANNEI010000207.1:0-1907 GCA_031378565.1 Burkholderiales bacterium | reverse complement strand
GAGACGGGCTGCGCGAACTCGGCCATGTGGAAGGGCGAACCTACACGCTCGTCGAGCTGTATGCCGAAGGCGACATCGTGCGCGCCGAAGCCATGCTGCGCGAACAGCTCGTGCGGCCGGTCGGCGTGTTCCTCGTTCCCGGCGCGGCGGCAGCGCGGCTGATCCTGCGTGTGACGAAACTCGTCCCGGTGGTCGCCGTCGGGCTGCATCCGCGCGGTGGGCAGACCGACCTTTTTGCAAGCCTGGCCAAGCCCGGCGGCATGGTGACCGGTGTCTCCAACTTCGGCGAAGAACTTGCCGCCAAGCGGGTGCAGTTGCTGAAGGAAGTCATGCCTCGGCTGGCCCGAGTGGGCGTGCTTCACAACACCACCGACCCGATGTTCCGGCGCTGGGGCGAGGAAACCGAAGGTGAGATCCGCGCCCAGGGGCTGGACGCAATGCGTCTTGGGCTGACCTCGACCGCGCCCGACGCGCTGCAAAAGATGCTGCGTGGCGCACGCTCGCGCGGGGTCGAGGCGGTGGTGGTGGTGCGCGATTTCCTCACGTCTGCACTGTACGAGCCGATCTCCCGGATCAGCCGCGACAACGGCCTGGCGACCATCGCCGAAGAGCGCCGCTACCCCGATGCGGGCGCACTGATGTCATATGGCACCAGCGACCGCGAGCTGTTTCGCCGCGCTGCGCACTATGTCGACCGTCTACTGAAAGGCGCAGTTCCTGCCGAGCTTCCGGTGGAGCAGCCGACGCGCTTCGAACTGGTTGTCAACACCCGGACCGCCAAGGCGCTCGGCTTGACTATCCCGCAGTCGCTGCTGCTGCGGGCGGACGAGGTGATTCAGTGAAGCGAGACTCGATTCTTTGCATGACGGGTGCCGCCGCGTTCGGAACTGCGCTGCATGAACGCGCGGGGACCACGCCAATGGCTAGAGCAAAACGAGGAAACCGTTGCCGCACTCGTATTCCAAGGCAGCGATGTGAAGCGCGTGCCGCCTCAGCATCGCCTCGATGTCCTGCGTTGAACAGTTGCCGCGTCGAATCCAGACCACCCGGGGCGGCGAGCCTGCGATCTGACTGCGTTCTTGAAAATCAGAGTCCTTGGTCACGATCGCAAAACCGTTGTCCCTCGCAAAACGCCATATTGCATCATCGTCAGCCCGGTCAAGGCCAGCTAGCCGAACGTGCAATGAGCCCTCAAACACATCACCGAGCAAACTCACCAGGCGGGGCGATAGATTCTGGTCGAACAGGAGTTTCATGCCGCCAGCGTGAACTGCGCTCGTTCACGGTCGGCGGCATAGGCCAAGCAGGCCTGGATGTCCTCGGAGGTCAGATCCGGAAAGTCGATCAGCAACTGCTGCGTCGACATGCCCGACGCGAGATATTCCAGGACGTCGTAGACGGTCATGCGCAGTCCACGAATACACGGTTTGCCGCCGCGCTTTCCGGGCTCGATCGTGATGATGTCTCGATAGTTCATGGCACGGAGTCCCCGTCTCATCGACGCTTGCATTATCGCGCGGTGAGCAGCAGCGCAGAAGAGGCGCAGCAATGAACCTGCGGCGACTCAACATGCTCGCGCCCACTGCCGGCCTGTCGGGTCGTGCGGTGTGGACAGCGTGATTGAATGATGCAGCGCGAGTTGCCCTCAACCCCCGTGCCTGACGACGCCGCAACGGCGACTGCCCCTGTGCCCGCGGTGTCCTCGCCCGTGCACGACATGCACCGCGGCCGACTCTTCCGCAAGTATCTGCTGCTGATCCTGTCGTTGGTGACCACGGTGCTGCTGCTGTCCAGCGGCATCAACCTGTATTTCTCGTACCAGGAAAACCGCGCGGCGCTGGCCAGCCTGCAACGCGAGAAGGCCATCGGCGCGGCCTCTCGAATCGAGCAATACGTTCGCCAGGTCT
>JANNEI010000188.1:0-3037 GCA_031378565.1 Burkholderiales bacterium | reverse complement strand
TGGTCGAGCATTTCGACTGGTCGCCCGAGTACCCGTACGGTGTGGTGTTCCGGGAGTTTTTCGGCAAGGACGGTGGCTTCCGCAAGATGCCTGAAGACGCTGCTTTCAACGCCCTGGGCCAGAAAATTCTGGCGGAGAGGGATAAAGGCAAGCTCGAAAAGCTGACGGCGCAGATGAACCGCTACATCCACGACGAAGCCAACGTCCTGTTCTTGTATGCGCCTTCGAAGCTGTACGCGGTCAGCAACCGCGTCAACTTCGTGCCGTACAAATCCTGGATGTTCGAGCTGGCGGAAACGACAGTGAAGTAGCAACTCGGGGCGCACCTCGGTGCGCCCTTCCCCGAAGCAAGGCAAGGGGCCCGCTGCAACGCGGGCCCCTTGCCGTCACGGCATCACAGCCCACGCACAACGGTCATGATCGTCGGCACCGCAGGTCACATCGACCATGGAAAAACCTCGCTGGTCAAGGCGTTGACCGGCGTCGATGCCGATCGCCTGAAGGAAGAGAAAGAGCGCGGCATCACGATCGATCTCGGCTTCGCCTACCAGCCGCTGCCCGGTGGTGACGTGCTCGGTTTCATCGACGTGCCGGGGCACGAAAAATTCATCCACAACATGCTGGCCGGCGCGACCGGCATCGACCATGTGCTGCTGGTGGTGGCGGCCGACGACGGTCCGATGCCGCAGACGGTCGAGCACCTGGCGATTCTCGATTTGCTGGGCCTGGATCGGGGTGCCGTCGCGTTGACCAAGGTCGACCGTGTCGATGCGCAGCGGCGCGAGGCGGCCACCGCCGAAGTGCGTGCGCTGCTGGCGGGCCGCGCACAGGCCGACTTCCCCATCGTCGCGGTGTCGTCGGTCAGCGGCGAAGGCGTGGCCGAGTTGCGAGCGCATTTGTACGCCGCGGCAAGCTCGGTCGCAGCCCGACGTGGCGACGGGCCGTTTCGCCTCGCGATCGACCGCTCGTTCACGCTGGACGGCATCGGCACCGTGGTCACCGGCACCGTGTTCGACGGCACGGTAAACGTCGGCGATCGGTTGACGATCTCGCCGCTCGGCATCGAAGTTCGTGTGCGCGGCCTGCACGCGCAAAACCGCAAGGCCGAGCGTGCATCGCCCGGCCAGCGCTGCGCCTTGAACATCGCCGCGCCGCAGCTTGACCGGCGCGACATTTCGCGCGGCCAGTGGCTGCTTGCCTCGAAGCTGCACGCGCCGACGCAGCGCCTCGACGCGCGGCTGGCCCTGCTGCCCGGCGAGGCGCGGGCGCTGCGCCACTGGACACCCGTGCATGTGCACCTGGGCGCGGTGGAAGTCAATGGCCGCATTGCGCTGCTGCGCGACGCGCCGTTGCAGCCCGGCGAGAGCGCGTTGGTGCAGTTGGTGCTCGACCAACCCATCGGCGCACTGCATGGCGACCGCTTCATCGTGCGCGACCAGTCGGCGCGGCGCACGTTGGGCGGCGGGCGCGTGCTCGACCCGTTTCCGCCCGAGCGCGGCTGCCGCAAGCCGCAGCGCTTCGAGCTGCTCGCGGCACTGGAGGCGGACACGCCGCAGGCCGCGCTGGATCGGCTGCTCGCCTGCTCGCCGGCCGGGGTCGGGCTGACCTGGTTCGCGCGCCTCTACCAACTCGACGACGCAGCGCTCGCGCCGCTGCTCGACGCCAGCGGTGCGAAGCTGCTGCGTGCGGCCTCTGAGTCACGCGCCTTCAGCGCGCAGCATTGGCAGCAACTCGCCGAACAAGTGTTGGCGGCTTTGGCGCGCTACCACGAGCGCCAGCCCGACAGCGCCGGTGCCAATGTGCAGGAGCTGCGCAGCCTGATGCCGCAGAGGCCGGCGCTCGCGACGGTGGTCAGCGCGCTGGACACGGCGCTGACCGAACACCGCGTGCTCCGCATCGGCGCGCGCTACCAGCTCGCCGACCACCGGGTGACACTGAGCCCTGCCGAGCAGCAACTGTGGGAGCGCAGCCGCCCGCGGCTCGTCGCTGCCGGCCTGTCGCCCCCGCAGGTGCCCGAGCTGGCGCGCGATCTGAACGTCAACGACGACGCGCTGCGCTCGCTGTTTTGCCGGCTCGCCCGCATGGGGCAACTGCACCGCGTGCGCCGCGAAGTCTTTTTCCTCCCGCACACCGTGGCGCAGCTGGCCGCGCAGACCGAGGCGCTGGCCATCACTCAAGCGCGCGGCGTGGTCACCGTCGGCCCGTTTCGCGAGACCACCGGCCTGCAGCGCAACCTCGGCATTCCGATGCTCGAATTTTTCGACCGCAGCGGCTTCACGATGCGCTTGCGCGACGGGCGGCGGGTGCGCCGCGACAGCGTTGCGGTGTTCGGCGAGGCACCGGCAGTGCTTTCCGAATCACCGCTGTGACAAGTGACACCATGGAAGAGATGCGCTCCCCGGTGGGACGTCCGGTCTTCAAAACCGGAAGGGGCCGATCTTCGGTCCCTGGTGGGTTCGACTCCCACTCTCTTCCGCCACCGGGTTGTTGCTGAGCCATGGATGCGCCGCACGCCGCCATTGCCGCCATTGCCGCCACTGCGCCGCGCGCCCTCGGCGGGTTGAAAGCGCTGCCCTCGGTGGACCGGCTGCTCGGCCACCCCGACGCGGTGGCTCTGCTGAGCGAGCACGGCCACCGCACGCTGGTGGCGGCGCTGCGCGACGTGCTCGCCGACGTGCGCGGACGCGCAGCGGCTGAACCTGTCGCGCCGATTCCCGGCGACGCCAGCCTGCTGGCAAGCTGCGCCGAGCGACTCGCTGCCGCAGCGCGCCCGCGGCTGCGCGCGGTGTTCAACCTGACCGGCACGGTGCTGCACACCAACCTGGGCCGCGCGCTGATGCCGCAAGAGGCAATCGACGCGGTGGCGATGGCGATGCGCATGCCGAGCAACCTTGAATTCGACCTCGACAGCGGCGGGCGCGGCGACCGCGACGACCTCATCGAAAGCCTGGTCTGCGAGCTGACCGGCGCGCAAGCCTGCACCGTCGTCAACAACAACGCCGCCGCCGTCTTCCTGACGCTCAACACGCTGGCGCTG
>JANNEI010000154.1:0-1686 GCA_031378565.1 Burkholderiales bacterium | reverse complement strand
CGACAAGGCACCGGCACCGCAGAACTTCAGCCGGTCCGGGTCGCCCTGGTCGCGGTTGTCGGCAGACACCAGCAGCGCCGAAAAATCGTCGGTCCACTCCCACACCAGGCCGTGCAGGTCGTGCGCACCGAACGCATTCGGGCGTTGCGCCCCAACCAGCGCCAACGCGCGGTTCGACGGCTGCGCGTACCACGCCAGGATGCGCTCGCGCCACGCGGGGTCACCGCGCGCATCGGTGCGCCGCTCGTCGGCGGCGGCTGCGTATTCCCACTGCGACCAGGTCGGCAGGCGCGCGCCCTGCGCCTGGCAGTACGCACTGGCCGCGAACCAGCTGACCCAGACCACTGGCTGATTCGGCAGCGCCTGCGGCCCGAGCTGCAACGGTGACGCCCAGCGCGACAGGTAGCGCGGCTCGGCCAGAACAGCAGCGACCGCGTCGCGACGCCACTGCGGCTGGCGGCGAACGAAGGCCAGGAAATCGGCATTGGTCACGGGCTGGGTCATCAGCGCGAACGGTGCCACGCGGACGCGGCTGCCGTTGTCCTCGTACTTCAGCGCCGAGATGAAATCGCCCCCCGGCAGGCTCACGTACTTGGCACCGTCGGCCTGCGCGGCGGTGGCGGCCAGCGCCAGCCACAGCACGGCAGCGAGTCGGGCTGACGCAATCATCGACGGCCTCAATGCGCCGCGACGGTCGCGGCCGGCTTGGCCTTGCGCTGCTCGGCCACTTCCGCCTTGGTCACCTTGCCGCCCGGGTTGCCCCAACTGCCCAGCACGTAGGTCAGGATGTTGGCGACCTCGTCGTCGGTGAGCTGGCTCATCGGCGGCATCACCGAGTTGTAGTCCTGGCCGTTCACCTTCACCGGGCCGGTCAGGCCGTGCAGCACCACCTCGACGGCGCGCTTCGGGTTGGCGGCCAGCCAGTCCGACTTGGCCAGCGGCGGGAACACGCCCGGCAAGCCGGCACCGTTGCCCTGGTGGCAGGTTGAGCAGGTGCCGGCAAACAGCGCCTGCCCAGCCTTCATTTGCTCCTCGACCGTGAGCGCGCCGCTCTTGGCCGACTTGGCCGCCGCCGTCACCGCCGCCAGGTTGGGCAGCGCGCGGTCGCCGAGGTAGACCTCGTCGACTTCCTTGCCCGAATAGATCGCCTTGTTCTCTGCGCCGTCGACCTTCAGGATCGCCAGCGCGCCCTTGTTGAAGGCGCGGAAGATCGAGTGGTCGACGATCACGTAGCTGCCCGGCACTTCGAGGTGAAATTCCATCATCGCCGCGCCGCCAGCCGGGATCAGCGTGGTCTGCACGTTCTCCTGGAACTTGTTGCCGCCCTCGAACCAGACCTTGTCGAAGATCTCGCCGATCACGTGGAAGCTCGACACCAGATTGGGCCCGCCGTTGCCCACGTACAGGCGCACCGTTTCGCCGACCTTTGCAGCGATCGCCTTGTCGCCCGTCAGCGCGCCTTCGCTGCCGTTGAACAGCACGTAGGTCGGGCGCTCGTCGATCGCCTTTTCCATGTCGAACGGCTGCAGGCCCTTTTCGCGGTATTTGCCGGTGGTGTAGAAATCGCCCTGCATCACGTAGTACTCCTTGTCCACTTTCGGCAGCCCGCCGGGCGGCTCGATCAGGATCAATCCGTACATGCCGTTGCCCACGTGCATGCCGACCGGCGCGGTGGCGCAGTGGTAC
>JANNEI010000146.1:0-5802 GCA_031378565.1 Burkholderiales bacterium | reverse complement strand
GGAGCCACAGCATGAACGTCAAACGCTTCACGGCGCGCACCTCGCGCGACGCGCTGGCCCTGGTTCGCCAGGCCCTGGGTGAGGACGCGGTGGTGCTGTCCACCCAACCCTGCACCGAAGGCGTCGAGGTGCTGGCGATGTCGTCCGGTGGCATCGAGAAAATCCAGCGCTTCTCCGCCACGCAGGCCACCGCGACATCGGCACCCTCGCGGCCTGCGGCGGTGGCGACTCCCGCCCCAACCTCGGTGTCCAGCGATGTCGAGCAGCTGTCGATGAGCACGTTGTCGTTCCAGGACTATGTGCGCGAACGCATGTTGAAGCGCCGCGCGACGGCGATGCAGGCGGAGGCACAGCCGCAGTTGCTTACTCGCCCAGAGGGAGAGGGAGAAACTCAACAGCCACGCGCCCCTGCGCGCCTGCGTGAACCGCCGGTGGTGCTGCGCGAGGCCATTCGCTTCGAGCCCGAAGTGCCGCCGCCACCGCCGGTCGTGTCGATGGCACCTGGCTTCTCGGCCGCTGACCTGGCCATCGCGCGCCGCGACCAGCAGGACATGATGAACGAGTTGCGTTCGATGAAGGGGCTGATCGAAGACCGCTTCGACGCACTCGCCTTCATGGACCGCATGCAGCGCCACCCGGCCCACGCGCGGCTGGCGCAGAAGCTGCTGGACTGCGGCTTTTCGCCGGCCCTGATCCGCAAGCTCACCGACGGCATGGGCACCGACGTGATCGACGAAAGCGCCTGGGTCGCCGGCGTGCTCGAACGCAACCTGCTCACCGCCGAAGCCGACCCCGCACTCGAAGACCAGGGCGGCGTCTATGCCCTGATCGGCCCCACCGGCGTCGGCAAGACGACCAGCACGGCCAAGCTCGCCGCCGCGTTTGCCGCCAAGTACGGCGCCTCTCACCTCGGGCTGGTCACGCTGGACGCCTACCGCGTCGGTGCCCACGAACAGCTGCGCACCTACGGCCGCATCCTCGGCGTGCCGGTGCACACGGCGCACGACCGGGCTTCGCTCGATGACCTGCTGGACCTGCTCAGCGCCAAGAAGATGGTGCTGATCGACACCGCCGGCATGGCCCAGCGCGACAGCCGCACCCGCGAACTGCTCGACATGCTGAGCCACCGCGCGATCCGCAAGCTGCTTGTCGTCAACGCGGCTGCGCAAGGCGAGACCACCGAAGACGTGCTGCTGTCGTACCGCGCCAGCCAGGCCAAGGGCGTGGTGCTGTCCAAGCTGGACGAGGCCGTCAAGCTGGCGCCGGCGCTGGACGCGCTGATCCGCCACAAGCTGCCGGTCACGGTGGTGGCCAACGGCCAGCGGGTGCCCGAGGACTGGCACCGGCTGTCGGCGCACGCGCTGATTCACCGCGCGCTGCGCCCGCTCGCCGGCACGGCCTACCGAATGGACGCGAGCGAGGTCAATCTTGTTTTCGCGGCACCCCTGGCCCAGCACGCAGCACGCGCCGTGGCGCACGCCTGACGCGCATGCGCCTGCCTTCGCCACCCACGTTTCATTCGCCGACCTCAGCCCCTCCTCCTCTCATGACCGAACTCCTGTCACGTCCGCTCGACCAGGCCCACGGCCTGCGACAGCGCTTTGCGCTCGCCGCCACCCGCTTCATTCCCGTCGTGTCGAACCCGCACGTGGCGTTCGGCGGCGTGATGCTGGAACGCCTGTGCTCGGCCTTCGGCGAGCAGGGCCGCCACACGCTGGTGATCGATGCCGCCGAGGGCGCGCCCGCAGCCTCCGAAATGATCGACGTGGACCTGGCCGACTGTGTGGAGCGGCTGTCTTCGCAAGTGTCCTATCTGGCGGCGCGCGGTGCGCCGCTGCGCCATGTGGATGCGCGCGGTTCCACCGCACGCTTTCTGCAGGCCGCAGCCGACGCGGCACCGCATGCGAATGTGGTGCTGGTGCATGCCCCGGCCGCCGAGTTGTGCCGCCTGTTCATGCGCAGCGAAGCACGCCCGCTGCTGCTGGCCGACGACCGGCCCAGCAGCGTGACCCACGCCTACGCCGCCATGAAGCTGCTGACGCAGCGCGCCGGGCTGGTGGTCTACGACCTGCTGCTGTGCGCCGCCCCGAACTCGCCGCGCGCCGAGCGCATTGCCATGCAACTGACGACCTGCGCCGACGACTTTCTGGGTGCGGTGCTGCGCGACTGGGTGCAGATCGACCCGGCCACCGACGCCGCCGAGGCGGCCTGCGCCGGCCTGTCGCGCTGGGTCAGCGGCGCGCTGCAGTCGCCGCTGGGCCTCGAACCCTCCCTCGCCGGCGATGCCCGCCTGCAAATGCTGAACTGATTCTGGAGCCGACCATGTACACCGCTAAAGGCCAGCTCGACGTGAACACGATGCTGAAGCAGTACAGCCCGCTGGTGCGGCGGCTGGCGCATCAGATGATTGCCAAGCTGCCCGCCAATGTGGAGATCGACGACCTGATCCAAGTCGGCATGATCGGCCTGACCGATGCGCTGAGCCGCTTCGACGTGGCGCAAGGCGTGCAGTTCGAGACCTTCGCCACGCAGCGCATTCGCGGCGCCATGCTGGACGAATTGCGTGGCAACGACTACCTGTCGCGCGGTGTGCGCAAGCAACAGCGCAGCATCGAATCCGCCGTGCACAAGCTGCAGCAGAAGCTGGGCCGCGCGCCGGCCGAAAGCGAAATCGCCCGCGAGATGGGCGTCAGTCTGGTCGAGTACCAGGAGCTGCTGGGCAAGGTGCGCGGCACCCAGCTCGTCTACCTCGAAGACATGTCGGGCGACGACGGCGACAACGATTTTCTCGACCGCCATGTGGCCGACGATGCGCTGAACCCGCTGGCCCAGTTGCAGGACCACCGCATGCGCGAGGCGCTGGTCGAGGCCATCAAGCACCTGCCCGAACGCGAGCAGTACGTGATGAGCATGTACTACGAGCACGACATGAACCTGAAGGAGATCGCAGCGGTGCTGAAGGTGACCGAATCGCGCATCTGCCAACTGCACAGCCAGTCGATCGCCAGGCTGCGCGTGAAGCTGCGCGAATACTGATTTCAAGTTACGGAGCCATCCATGTTCGCTGTGTTCAAGAAGGCCAAGGCGCAAGCGCTCGACGTGCCGGACGCCGGCCCGTCGACCGCCGAGCTGCAGGCGGCCGTGCAGTCCATCGGCAAGCAGGCGTCGACGATGGGCCACGAAGCCGCCGAGGTGCGCGGCATGATGCAGGACACGCAGCGCGTGTCGTCCGGCCAGGCCCGCGCGCTGGCCGCGCTGGCCGGCCAGGTGCAGGAAGTGACGCGCGCGCAGGACGGCATCGGCGGCATCACGCGCGGCAGCCTGGACGCGGTGGAGCACGCCCGCAAGGCGGTCGAGGCGGTCGGCTCCGAGGTGGGCGGCATCGTCTCCACGCTGCGCCAGGTGTCGCAGGCGGCCGGCAGCATCACGCAGATTGCATTGCAGACCCGGCTGGTGGCGTTCAACGCCTCGGTCGAGGCCAAGCGCGCCGGTGAGGCCGGCCGCGGCTTCGGCGTGGTGGCCGACGCGGTCAAGGACCTGGCCGCGCAGGTCGAGCAGTCTTCGAAAGAAATCATGAGCACGGTGGGCGAGCTCGATGCCCGCGTGGAAGCGCTGTCGCGCGAGATTCGCGTGCAGGACCGCAAGGCCAAACAGGGCGCGTTTCACCGTGCGCTGGCCGACGTGCAGGACGGTGTGCAAAGCATCGCCAGCGCGGCCGAGCAAAGCCGTGCCATCTGCGGCGGGTTGAACCAGCAGATGGGCGGCATCGAGGCCGAGATTCACCAGACCGGGCGCTCGCTGGACGCGGCCATCCAGCGCAGCGAATCGTTCCTGAGCGTGTCCGAGCACCTGATCGAACTGGTGGCCTCGTGCGGAATCGAGACCGACGACACGCCCTTCATCGCCGCGGCCACTGAAGCGGCCAGCCAGATCGGCCAGTTGCTCGAAGACTCGGTGCGCACGTCCACCGTGTCGATGGCCGACCTGTTCGACGAAGCCTACCGGCCGATGCCCGGCACCCATCCGCCGCAGCACACCACGCGCTTCGTGGCACTGGCCGACCGCCTGTTCCCGCAGGTGCAGGAGCGCGTGCTCGGCCTCGGTGCCAAGGTGGTGTTCTGCATCGCGGTCGACCGCAATGGCTACGTGGCCACGCACAACCGGAAGTACTGCCACCCGCAGCGCGGCGACCTTGGCTGGGACACGGCGAACAGCCGCTACCGCCGCATCTTCAACGACCGCACCGGCCTGGCCTCGGCGCGCAACCAGCGTCCCTTCCTGCTGCAAACCTACCGTCGCGACATGGGCGGCGGACAGTACACGGTGATGAAAGAGGCGGCTGCGCCCATCACGGTGAACGGCCGGCATTGGGGCGGTCTGCGGCTGGCGTTCAACTTTTGAGCGCGCGCTCACCGGGCCGACTCGGCAGCGGATTGCGCCGGCCTGAGTCGATGATCGTCTGGCCGCTGCCGGCCCTGTTCGCCTGGAGTGCCGCCTGGCTGGTGTTTGCCGGGCTTCAATCCGCCGATGCGCCGGCCTGGCTGGCGTTGTTGCTGGCGGCGGGCGTGGGCGTGCTGTCCAGCCTGTGGGGCAGCACGCGGTGGCGGCGCGGGCTGCTGGCGGCGGGCTTTCCGCTCTCGCTGCTGTGCTCGGGCATGGCCGGCGCGGTGGTCGATATCCCGGCCTGGGCCTGGTTGCTGCCGCTGGCCTTGCTGGCCCTGCTGTATCCGGTGCACACCTGGCGCGACGCGCCGATGTTTCCGACCCCGCGCGGCGCGCTGTGCGGGTTGGCCGGGACCTTGCCGCTGCCCGCATCGGCGCGCGTGCTGGACGCTGGCTGCGGCCTGGGCGACGGCCTGCGCGAGCTGCACCGCGAATATCCGCAGGCGCACTTCGTCGGCCTGGAATGGAGCTGGCCGCTGCGCATCGCCTGCGCCTGGCGCACGCGCTTTGCAGCGGTGCGCCGCGCCGACATCTGGACCGCCGACTGGTCGGGCTACGACGTTGTCTATCTGTTCCAGCGGCCCGAGAGCCTGCCGCGCGCGGTCGAGAAGGCTGCGCGCGAGTTGCGCCCGGGCGCGTGGCTGGCCAGCCTCGAGTTCGATGCCGCCTCACTCACGCCGCAGGCCGTGCATCGGTGTCCGGACGGGCGGCGTCTGTGGTTGTACCGTGCGCCTTTCAAGCGGCGGACTGCACCGCGCTGAGCGGTCGACCCACCGCCGGCAGGGCGCTCAAGCCATGCGACCGATGCGGTCGCCGATCAGCATCTGCATCGCCTGCTCGTACTGATCGGTCAGGCGTTCGCTCACATCGAGCAGCCGCTCGCTGGCGTCACACCGTCAGCTCGCGCAACTGCGTCAGCCGCGATCCGCTGGAGTCGAGCGCCAGCCTCAGGCACAGCTTGGCGATGCGCTGCGACGGCATGCGCTGCCGTCCGGCCACGTTCAGCACATGCAGGCTGGCGACCAGGCCCGACGACTCCAGGAACTCGGTCAGGCTTTCGGCGTCCTTCAGCATCGTGTCGGCCCGCGCATCCAGCAGCAGCAAGCGGTCCGCGTCGGGTGGGTCGGCACAGATCGACAGCACGTCCTGCCAACGGATCGCCACCCGGTCGACCCGTTCGCCGTATCCCTTGGTGCTGATGGCCTTGCGCAGAATGCGCAGGTTGGCTTCGACGCGCGCGACGCAGTCGGCCATGAACTGCGTGGCCTGCGCCACGTTCAGGCCGACCAGCGCCTGCACGTAGCACTTGACGATGCGCTGCGACAGCATGCGCAACTAACCGGAGCGGTTCACGGCTTC
>JANNEI010000120.1:0-4538 GCA_031378565.1 Burkholderiales bacterium | reverse complement strand
AGGAACAGGCCGAGCGTGATCAGCGTGACCGGCAGCGTCAGCAGCACCAGGATCGGCCGCACCAGCGTGTTCAGCAGACCGAGCACCAGCGCCGCGATCAGCGCCGAGGTGAAGTTTTGCACCGAGACGCCCGAGTAAAGGTGCGCCACCAGCAGCAGGGCGGCGGCCAGCAGAAGCCAGCGGATGATGATTTTCATGCGCGAAGAATACCGCGCAAGCGTTGGCCAGTGGCAGTCAATCGGGTAAGCGCAGGCGAGCCGGCAAGACCTCTGCTGCTCTCCTCGACAAGCCGCAGTGATGCATGGCCGCGACAAAAGCGCGATTTACCTCGGAAGAATGCGTGTTTCTCCTATGAAAACTGCTTCTCAATGCGGCATGCACGCAGTACCATTCGCGTCGCACGGTGCCTGAGAGAAACGAGAGTCCATGCGGCGCTCACCCAGCCCGGCACATCAACCACTCGACTGATGGAGAGATTCAAAATGGCAACTGCGAAAAAGGCTCCGGCCAAGAAGGCTGCACCCGCGAAGAAAGCGGCAGCTCCTGCGAAGAAGGCGGCTGTGACCAAGCCAGCGGCCAAGAGCGCCGCACCGGCGACGAAGGCGGCAGCTCCCGCGAAGAAGGCGGCACCTGCGAAGAAGGCAGCCGCTCCTGCCAAGAAGCGCACTCCCAACGCCGCCTTCATGAAGGCGATGACACCCAGCGCGCACCTCGCCGCGATCATCGGTGCCACGCCGGTGCCGCGCACCGAAGTGACGAAGAAGGTGTGGGAGTACATCAAGAAGAACAACCTTCAGGACTCGGCCAAGCGCACCATGATCAACGCCGACGCCAAGCTGAAGGAAATCTTCAAGAAGGCGCAAGTCTCGATGTTCGAGATGACGAAGCTGATCAACGGCCACCTGAAGTGAGCCCATCGCATCCGGCCTGAACGGCGGACAAGAAAAAGCCGGTGCAGTGCACCGGCTTTTTTCATGCGCGCTCAACTCGTCGCGTCAGCCAACGTGCTGGCGCAGGAAGGCCAGCGTGCGTTCGCGTGCCAGCGCAGCACTGGCCGCATCGAACGAAGCACGCTGGTCGCAATTGAAGCCGTGGCCTGCAGGGTAGAAGTTCACCTCGACCTGGGGCTGCGCGTCGCGGAAGGCCTGTGCGCCGGCCAGCGGAATCGAGCCGTCGGTCTCGCCGAAATGAACCATCACCGGGCCCTTTGCCAGCAGCGCCTTCTGGTCCGGCATGCCGCCACCGTAGTACGGCACCGCAGCCGCAATCCCGTCGAGCCGGCAGGCGGCCTGCCATGTCAACGCGCCGCCCCAGCAAAAGCCCAGCATGCCGAGGCGGCCGGCGGGCTTCACGTGGGCCATCGCGGCCGCAATGTCGAGCAGCGCCTTGTCGATCGGCACGGCCTGCATCAATGCGATGCCGCGCTGGATCTCGTCGGGGCTGTAGCCGATTTCGACGCCGCGTTCGGTGCGGTCGAACAGGGCCGGCGCAATCACCAGGTAGCCGTCGGCGGCATAGCCATCGGCCACCGAACGGATGTGCGAATTGACGCCGAAGATCTCGGGCAGCACGACCACGCCGCCGCGCGCGGTGCCTGCGGGCTCGGTCAGGTAGGCGCTGAATTGGTGGCCATCGGCGGCGGTGAGGGACAGGGTCTTGGACATGTGAACTCCGAAGTTGAATGAAGCAAAAAGATCAGGCGCGGGCGAGGCGCCGCTCGACGAAGTCGAGCCGGTCCTGGCCCCAGAAGATTTCGCCGTCGATCACATAGCTGGGCGCGCCGAACACGCCGGCGTCGATCGCCCGCTGCGTGTTGGCCTCGTAGGTTTGCTGCACATCCGCCGACCGCGCTTCTTGCAGGCGACTTGCGGGCACACCCAGTGCGGCCAGCAGCCCGGCCAGCACCTGGGCGTCGGCGATGTTCAGCTCGTCGACCCACACGCTTCGAAACACGGCCGCGCAAAGCGACATCGCGGCGTCGCTGCCGTCGGCCTGGTCGACCGCAATGATCAAGCGGGCCGCGTCGTCGCCGGCCACCGGAAAGAACTTCGGTTTCAGGTTCAGCGGCAGCCCGAGCCGTTCGCTGAAGCGCTTCATCTCGACCAGCCGATAGGCCTGCCGCTGCGGCGCACGCTGGCCCAGCGGCAAGCCGCCCGAGACCGGAAACACCTTGCCGCCCAGATCGACCGGCAGCACGCGCACCGTGGCATTCGCCGCCTTCGCCATGGCGGCGAAACGCGCGTGACCGAGAAAGGTCCACGGCGATTGCGGGGTGAAGTAGTAATCGACGGTCACGGTCATGGTGTCTCCAGACGAAACAGGGGTTGCTCCACGGCACGCCATGCGTGCGCCGCGCGGCCTCGAATAGTGCAGCAGATGCAAAGCCTTTGGTAGCAGCTTGGCGCGACGCGACGCGTTAGCCTGCGTGCCGGTGAACAACCCACACATTGCAGATGACCCTGGACTTGCTTGCGCCCCTGGTGGCCTGGCCGTTGATGCTGTTGGCGGCGTGGCTGGCCGGTGAATGGCTGGCCCGACGCTGGCGGGCACCGCGGGTCTGCGCGTACGGCGTGGTGGGTCTGGCGCTGAGTGGCCTGGGCCTGTCGCAAGGCGTGGCCTCGCACGCCGCCCTGGGGCTGATGGCCAACATGGCGCTCGCGCTGACGCTGTTCGAACTCGGCTACCGCATCAACCCGCGCTGGCTCGTCCGCAACCCCTGGCTGCTGGCGGCCGGCGTGGTGCAGGCGCTGCTCACCTTCGCTGTGGTGCTGTGGATCGCCGGCCGCTTCGGGTTGGCGATGGACCAGCGTCTGGTGCTCGCGTCGCTGTGCGTGGCCACCTCGCCCGCTGCGGTGATGCGCGTGACGCACGAGTTGCGCAGCTCGGGCCAGGTGACCGAGCGGCTGCTGCACCTGTGCGCGCTGAACTGCCTGCTGGCGGTGCTGCTGTTCAAGGGCGTGGTCGGCCACTGGCACCTGGAGACCAGCGGCGACCTCGGCAAGGCGGCCTTCAACAGCGTCTACGTGATCGCGCTGTCGCTGGTGGCGGGCGCGGCGTTCGGTGTCGTTGCGCCGGCACTCAACCGCCTGGCCACCAGCAGCCAGAGCACCACCGTCACCTTCGCGATTTGCGTGCTGCTGCTCACCGGTATCAGTCAGAGCCTGCAACTGTCGCCGTTGCTGGCGGCGCTGGCGTTCGGTGCGGTCGCACGCGAGCGCCGCATCATGCTCAGCCATGCGCAGCGCAACTTCGGAGTCCTCGGCGATGTGCTCAGCGCCTTCCTGTTCGTCTTCATCGGCAGCCTGCTGTCGTGGCGCGGTCTGCTCGGCGGGCTGCTGCTCGGCGCGGCGCTGTTGGCGGCGCGCAGCACCGTGCACACGCTGGTCAACCTGAGCATCGCCCGCGTCAGCGGCACCACGTTTCGCAAGGGCGCGCTGACCGGGCTGGCGCTGATGCCGATGTCCGCCTTCGCCGTGCTGTTGCTGGAAGAGAGCCGCGTCGACGGCTTCGCGCTGGCACGCGACAGCCTGCCGGTGATCGCCGGCCTGCTGGTGCTGCTGGAGGTGATCGGGCCGTGGGTCACACAGCGCGCGCTGATCCTGGCCGGCGAAGCGCAGCCCGAGGACACCTGAAATGCCCTTGCCCGCATTCGCCAGTTCGCAGGCGCTGACGCTCGGAGTCGAGTTGGAACTGCAGCTCGTCAACACCGTCGACTTCGACCTCACCCCGGTGGCCAACGACCTGCTGGAGCTGCTCTCGCGCAAGCCCTTTCCCGGCACCGTGACGCCCGAGATGACGCAAAGCATGATCGAGATCGCCACCGGCATCCACACCCGCTACGCCGGCGTGCTGGGCGAACTGAAGGGAATGCGCGACACGCTGGTGGTTGCCTGCGAGCGCCTCAACGTCGACTTGTGCGGCGGCGGCACGCACCCGTTCCAGCGCTGGTCGGACCAGCGCGTGTTCGCGAAGCCGCGCTTCGAGCAGATCTCGCAGCTCTACGGCTACCTGGCCAAGCAGTTCACCGTTTTCGGCCAGCATGTGCACATCGGCTGTGCGTCGGGCGACGATGCGCTGTTCCTGCTGCACTCGCTGAACCGCTACGTGCCGCAGTTCATCGCCCTCAGCGCGTCGTCGCCGTTCTTCCAGGGCGTGGACACGCTGTTCGACTCGGCCCGGCTGAACTCGGTGTTCGCCTTTCCGCTGAGCGGCCGCGCACCGTTCACCTTGAGCTGGGACGATTTCGCCAACAGCTACTTCACCAAGATGGAAGCCACCGGCGTCGTCAGTTCGATGAAGGACTTCTACTGGGACATCCGTCCCAAGCCCGAGTACGGCACCATCGAGCTGCGCGTCTGCGACACGCCACTGACCATCGAGCGCGCCGCGGCACTGGCGTGCTACTTGCAAGCCATCTGTCGCCGCCTGCTCGAACGCGCAGAGCCGGCACCGGTCGAAGACGATTACCTCGTCTACACCTTCAACCGTTTCCAGGCCTGCCGCTTCGGCCTGGACGGCAGCATCGTCGACCCGAAAAC
>JANNEI010000119.1:0-2422 GCA_031378565.1 Burkholderiales bacterium | reverse complement strand
CCGCGGTCGGCCAGCGCCATCAGCTCGACCAGTTCCGGGTAGGTGCCGACCAGGTTGCCGACGATGCTTTTTTCGCTGGTGACCATGTCGAGCGTCGGCAACACGATCTTGCCGCCGTAGCCGACGATGTAGTAGCTGCCGCCGTTGCGCGTCATCGCCAGCCCGGTGGCAACCGCATCGCCTTCGCCGACAAAATCGATCACCGCCTCGGCCCCTTTGCCGCCGGTCAGTTCGAGCACGCGGTCCAGTTCGCTGCCGTCGCCCTTCACCACATGGTGGGCACCGCATTCCTTGGCGAGTCCGAGTGCGGTTGCCGAACGATCCACGACGATGATCTCGGCCGCGCAGAGTGCTGCCAGCACCTGGATGCCGATGTGGCCCAGACCGCCGGCACCGATCACCACCGCGTATTCGCCCGGCAGCAAGTGGCGCGAGGCCTTCTTCGCGGCGCGGTAGGCGGTGAGCCCGGCGTCGGTGTACGGCGCCACGTCCTTCGGTGCCAGCGTCTTGGGCAGCTTGATCAGCGAGCGTTGGTCCGTGCGCAGGTACTCGGCGTAACCGCCGTCGGCATTGATGCCGGGGAAGCGACTGCCGTCGGCATGCATGTCATTGCCACGCCGGCAGGCCAGGCAATGGCCGCTCGTCACGAGTGGGTGGCAGATGACGGCATCGCCCACCTTCACGCCCGTCACCGCCGAGCCCACGGCCTCGACCCAACCCGCGTTCTCGTGGCCCATGATGTAGGGCAGCTTGACCTCGACCTTGCTGCGCCAGATGCCTTCGACCACATGCAGGTCGGTGCGGCACACGCCAGCACCGCCGATGCGCACGATGACATCGGTGGGATTCTCGATTTTCGGGTCGGGCACGTCTTCGTAGTGCACGAAGCTGCCGCTGCTGAGCGACTCGTCGTACTGGTGCAGCACTGCGGCTTTCATCGATCGTCTCCTGAGGGTCAAACTGCGCTGCGGTGGGCAGGGATGGGCGCGGCGGCCCTTCCTTCGGTACAGCCACCTATGCAACCGGCGTGCCGTTGCACCCCTCCTCGGCCCGATCTGTCTCAAGCCCTTGATTTCGCAGGCTGTGCTTGCGGCCACTGCGGTTTTCCCGGGGGGCCGAGGCTGGCCCGGGTGTCGCAGGATCGGACGCGCATCGGGTGGTTCCGCGGGGGTCCCGCGACGAAACGCGTCACCGCGTTATCCCTCGTTTGCTTTGCGTCGAGCCCGCTCGGCGATCGGGTAGCGCCCGGCCAGGCGCGTCTTCGACGACCGCTTTCGTCACTCGACCCGCTGCGGCAGCGCCTGCGCAGACGGGGTCGCTAAGGCAGGAAGTCGTCCAGTCGTTGCCCGCAGCGAAGACCGTCGATTTGCGAGAAGTGGGCGTCGCGCGTCAGCAGGGCGGCACCGTGTTCCAACGCGCTGGCAGCGATCCAGAGATCGTTCGTCGGAATCGGCTGACCCTTGCGGCGCAGGCCTGCGTAGATCAGCGCGTACCCGTCGGCCGTCAGGGCGGTGACCGGCACAACCTCCACGCGCGGGGAATTCAGAAAGCGAGCCAGCTCAGCGCGGTTCTTCGGCTCCCGCGTTCCGGCGGCGAATCCGCCGAGCAACTCGCCAATCACGATGCTGTTGAAGTACAGCTTGTCGGCATGGGCCACGACTTCGATCACCTCCGGCGCACCCAGCATGAAGGCCGTGTACGCGTTGGTATCGAGCAATACCGGACGCATCATTTCCAGAGTTGCGGGTCGACCTTGCCGAACGCCGCGGTGGCGCGCTCGAACTCGACGGCGTCCTTCTTGGCCCAACTCCCTGCCAAGGCGTCAAGGTCGTCGTGACGGCGAAGGGCCGGCTTCGCTCGCCGATGGCCCAAGCCCTGCTCGATCAGGCGCAAGACCAGCGTGTTGACGCTTGCATCTTCCCTCGCCGCCCGCGCTTTCAGTTCGGCAAGTGCTTTGGCGTCGAGGCCGCGAACGCTGAGGTTGGTCATGATGTCACCACTGATTGCAAAGTGCGTTCTTGCCATGCTATCACTTGCCAAAAGCAAGCGGCTCCCCTTCCGTCAACCCAGCCGCGGCTTCACCCTCCCGGCCGCCTCTTTCGCATTCACGCGCGCCACCTCCACGTCGGCGTCGAAGGCCAGCGCCACGCCCATGCGACGCTTCTTGAAACTCTCGGGTTTGCCGAACAAGCGGATGTCGGTGCGGGGCACGCGCAGTGCGTCGGCCACGCCGTCGAAGACGATGCTCACGGCGTCCACGCCGCCGTAGATCACGGCACTGGCACCCGGGCTCCTCAAGCTGGTGTCGACGGGCAGGCCGAGGATCGCCCGGGCGTGCAGCTCGAACTCGTTTTGCCACTGCGTGATCATCGTCACCATTCCGGTGTCGTGCGGGCGCGGGCTGACCTCGCTGAACCACACG
>JANNEI010000098.1:0-2737 GCA_031378565.1 Burkholderiales bacterium | reverse complement strand
TGACGCTGGCCCGGCAACTGGTGGCCGAGATTGCCGCACGTGTGTGACGCGAGGGCCGAGCGCCGGGCCGCCGTTGGCCAGAGGCCGACGGCCTTCGGCAGGCACGGACAGTCCGCAGGGACTGTCGGTGTCCGGCCTCAGTTCACCAAGCCGGCCCTCATCCACTCGGAGGATCGTCGAACGTATTCTCTCGACGAGGGGCTCCATTGACAACCATCGACATCAAGGTGCTCGACGCGCGCATGGCCGATGCCTTGCCCGCCTACGCCACGCCGGGCAGCGCCGGCCTCGACCTGCGCGCCTGCCTGGACGCGGCGCTGGTGCTGGCGCCGGGGCAGACGCAACTGATCCCGACCGGCATCGCCATCCACATCGGCGACCCCGGCCTGGCCGCGATGATCCTGCCGCGCTCGGGCCTGGGCCACAAGCACGGCATCGTGCTGGGCAACCTGGTGGGGCTGATCGATTCCGACTACCAGGGCCCGCTGATGGTGAGCTGCTGGAACCGTGGGCAGACGGCCTTCACCGTGCAGCCGATGGAGCGCCTGGCGCAACTGGTCATCGTGCCGGTGGTGCAGGCCAGCTTCAGGCGGGTCGAAGAATTCGGTGCCTCCGACCGCGGTGAAGGCGGCTTTGGCTCGACCGGCAAGCATTGAAGAAAATGCGCCCAAGAACCGGCACGGAAGAAGATGCGCGGATGAAAAGAAGTGTGAAGCCGACCGTCAGGCGGGCACTGGCGCGAGCGCAGGCTCCTCTGACTGATTCTCGATCGAAGTGAAGTTGCCGATGAACAAAATCGTGATGGTGGTTGTGGTCGTGGCGCTGCTGGGCGGTGCAGCCGCCTGGTGGTACGGGTCGGCCAGGTCGACAGCCTCGGGCGCGGCGGCCTCGGCCTCCGGCATGGAGGCCGGCAATGCATCGGCACCGGCGGGGGGTGCGTCTGGCGCATCTGGTGCATCTGGTGCTGGCCCCGCCATCAGCGTGACGACGGTGCGCGTGCAGCAGCGTGACTTCGAGGTGCAGCTCGAAGCGTCGGGAACCGTCACCGCGATCAGCAGCGTCGAACTGCGTCCGCAGGTCAGCAGCGTGATCCGCCAGGTGCACATCCGTGAAGGCGACTTCGTGAAGGCGGGGCAGTTGCTGTTCACGCTCGACGTGCGGGCCGACGAGGCGAACGTGAACCGCGTCAAGGCGCAACTGTCACGCGACCAGGCCACGCTCGCGGACGCGCAGCGTCAACTCGCGCGCAGCCGCGAATTGCTGGCGCAGAACTTCATCTCGCAGAGTGCTGTGGACAGCAACCAGGCGCTGGTCGATGCACAGGCCTCGCTCGTCAATTCCGACCGCGCTGCGATCCAGACCGCGCAGGTCGCCCTCGGTTACGGCCGCGTCACGGCACCGGCGGCGGGCCGGGCCGGGGCCGTCAACGTGTTCGCCGGCAGCTCGGTCCAGGCCAACACGACGGCGCTGGTCACCATCACCCAGCTCGACCCGGTGCTGGTCGCCTTCAACCTGCCGCAGCGCAACGTGGGCGATGCCTTGCAGGTCTTGCGCAGCGGTGGCGGCCGGGTGACGGCGGCGCTGCCGCAACAAGCCCTGCCCGTGGTGGGCAAGCTGAAATTCGTCGACAGCGGTGTGGACGCGGCCTCGGGCACGGTGAAAGTGAAGGCGGTGTTCGACAACAAGGACCAGGCGCTGTGGCCGGGGGCTTTCGTCAACGTGAAGATGGGCGTGCAGACGATCAAGGACGCCACGGTGGTGCCACAGGCGGCCATCGTGCAGAACGCGCGGGGCAGGGCGGTCTACGTGGTGGATGCGCTGGGCAAGGCCGCCTTGCGGCCGGTGGAACTGCTGCAAGCCGCCGCTGCCGACGCCGTGGTGACGGGCGTGCGTGCAGGTGAGCGGGTGATCGTCGACGGACGCCAGAACGTGCGTCCCGGCTCGGCCGTGGTCGAGCGTGCGGCCGATGCAGCCAGCGGCGCGCGTGGTCGGCCAGGTGGCGCGCAAGGTGCCGGCGCAAGCATGCCGGAGGCTGGCGGTGCGCCCCGACGCGGTGCGGCGTCTGCCGCGAGTGAATCGTCCGACGCCATCCAGTCAGCGGCTCGTCCATGAACCTGTCCGAGCTGTTCATCCGCCGTCCGGTGATGACGGTGCTGCTCAACCTGGCCATCGTGGTGGCCGGGGTGATCGCCTACACGCGCATCCCGGTGGCGGCGCTGCCGCGCTACAACACGCCGGTCATCAACGTGCAGGCGTCGCTGCCGGGGGCCAGCCCCGAGACGATGGCCACCTCGGTGGCGCTGCCGCTCGAAAAGCAGTTCCAGACGATTCCCGGCCTGAGCATCATCAGTTCGGCGAACACGCTGGGCTCCACCTCGGTGACGCTCGAATTCGACGAGGGCCGCAACATCGACGCGGCGGCGGTCGATGTGCAGGCGGCCTTGCTGCGCGCGCAACGCACGCTGCCGGTCGAGATGACCAGCCTGCCGTCGTACCGCAAGGTGAACCCGGCCGATGCGCCGGTGCTGTTCATCGCGCTCACCTCGCCGTCGCTGAACCCGTCGGACCTGAACGACTATGCCGAGCACCTGATCCTGCCCACGCTGTCCACCCTGGCCGGCGTGGCGCAGGTCAACATCAACGGGGCCAAGCGGTTTGCGGTGCGAGTGCGCGTGCAGCCCGATGCGCTGGCCGCGCGCAACATCAGCCTGGACGAACTGAGCGCCGCGCTGAAGGC
>JANNEI010000078.1:0-6440 GCA_031378565.1 Burkholderiales bacterium | reverse complement strand
CCCTTCAGGAAAATGTCGATCACGACCAGGTCGAAACGGTTGCTCGACTGGGTCAGCCACGCCACTGCGCTTTCTTCGTCTTCGGCGGTGCCGATCACCTCGATCGGTGCCATCTCTTCGAGCGCGGCAATCAGGTTTTCGCGGATCACCAGGCTGTCCTCGACGATGTAGGTGCGCAGGCGACTGACCGGCGGGTGCCCCTGCGTGGAGTCAGTGACCATTGGCTTCAACACGATGTGCGCGGGAGGCCCGTGTCCGAAGCGTGAGGGGGTATGTCGCAGATCGAACATCAGTTGCAGATCGAGGTCGACGGGGGGTGGCGTCGCACGCTACACCACCTGCTCGGGCTGCCGGTGGACGAGGGCCGGGTCGGGCAACGCGGGCGGTGCCGCAGGGGCGCTGGCTTCGTCCGTCAACCATATCTCGGGGCTCATCGCCGCCATGCGCGCCGGGCCGAAGATGGTGGCAAACGCCACGTCCTTTGCGTCGCGCCCGGTGGCCACACGCACCATGTGTTCCACCGGGGCCATGCCGGTCGGGTCGAACAACACCCAGCGCCCGCCGAGATAGGCCTCGAAGATGGCGTGGAAGTCGGGTGGCGGCTCGGGGAAAGGCGCGTAGCCGCAAACCAGTCGCGCCGGGATGTTGAGCGCGCGGCAAAACGTGACGGCCAGGTGCGCGAAATCGCGGCACACCCCCGAGCGCTGCACGAACACGTCGCGCGCCGTGGTGGTGGCGCTGGTCGAGCCGATCCGGTAGTCGATGTTGTTGCGCACCCAGTCCGAGATCGCCTGTACGCGTGAGTGGCCGCGCGGCAGCGACCCGAACAACTTGATGGCCGCCGGTGCCAGGTGATCGGACTCGCAGTAGCGGGTGGGCATCAGGAAACGCAGCACGTTGTCGGGGATGTCGTGCACCGCCACTTCCTCGGCGTTCAGGTCGGGCGGCTCGGCGAGCTTGTCGACGACCGCCTTGTAGCCGACCGTGAACGGCCCGGCAGCCGCCTGCAGCCGCAGGAAGCGGTTTCCCGATTGCGGGTCCGAGTAGGTGCGGAACGGGGTGGGCGGCGACAGCGTCAATGCTTCGTCGACCACCGTCTGTCCGTTGCCGACCGCAGCGTGGATGAGGAAGACGAAGTCGCATGCCGCATCGAGTTGGTAGCTCAGCGTGCAGTCGATGTTCAAGCGGGCGCTGCCGGCTGCCTGCGGCGTTTGCAGCATTTGCGGTGGCGCGGGTGCCGCGGTGTTCTGGACTGGCAGGCGGCTGTCGGCACCTTGCGTGGCTGGGTTCATCGGAGGTTCCTGTTGCGATGTGTTGGAAGGCGTGTGTCCGGCGCCGGTGGCACCGTGGTTGACAAGCTGAGTCGTATTGCACCAGTTGCGCAGGCGCAGGCAAATCGGTGGGGGCGAAGTGCGGGCGTAGGACAAGGGCCTGAGAGGTGTTGGCAAGGGGGTCGGCCAGGGGATCGGCCAGGGGATCGGAAAGGGGGTGGGCCGGTTGGCCTGTGCGGCGGTGCGTAGGAAATCTACTACGGCGATTGGCGGTGCAGTCCGCTGTCATCGAGGCTGCTGGTTTTTCATACTTTGTCCACCACATCGACCCGTTTCAAGGGGCACACATGAGCACCGTCGCCTTACTTCTCGCAGTCATCGCCGTACTTGCAGCAAGTGGCATGGTTGCCTGGGTATGGCTGGCGATGGCGAGCGCAAACGAAGATTTGCGTTCGTTCGTCGGCTTCGAAGGCATGCATTTCGAAGACTGATCGGCCCGACTGAAACAGGCGTGGACACAGCGTGAAACTCGCCAGGCGAGCACAGCGCAACATCTCTTCAACCCTCCCGGAAAGACTTTCATGAACAAGCATTTCGACTTCAACGCATCGCTCAAGGCCACCCTCATCGCCGCAGCCTTGCTGGGCCTGCCTTTGGCCCAGGCCGCCACGATGAACAAGGCGGACTACCAATCCAGCAAGACCCGCGTCAGTGCCGACTACAAGGTCAACAAGGCGGCCTGCGCCTCGCTGACAGACAACGCGAAGGATGTGTGCGTCGAAGAAGCGAAGGCGAAGGAAAAGGTCGCCAAGGCCGAACTGGAGTACGGCTACACGGGCAAGCCCCGCGACCAGAACAAGGTGATGGTTGCCAAGGCCGAAGCCGCTTACTCGGTGGCCAAGGAAAAGTGCGACGACAAGTCGGGCAACGACAAGGATGTGTGCCGCAAGGAAGCCAAGGCGGTTGAAGTACGCGCGCTGGCCGACGCCAAGGTGGGCAAGCAAACGGGTGAGGCCAGGAAGGACGCAGCCGAAGACACCCGTGACGCTGACTACAAGGTCGCCGCCGAGAAGTGCGATGCGATGTCGGGCGACGCCAAGGCCAACTGCATCACCGCCGCGAAAGCCAAGTTCGGCAAGAGCTGAGTTGCACCCGTCCGTGTGCTGACCATCTGAAGCGAGGGCCTGCGAAGCGCAGGCCCTTTTTGTCAAAAGAACTTTCTATTGAACTGCCGATGCGCAACTCCGCCAGCCCGCGTTTCCCGGCGGTTCGCCTTGGCACCGCTGTCCTGTGGGCGTCTCTCGTGCTCGCGCTGCCCGGTTGCGGCTGGCTGCAGGACTGGCGAGACGAAAACAAGGGCATCCAGCTGCAAAGCCTGAAGGTGCCCGCCGGCCACCGGGTTGCGGTGTTCGCCACCGGCTTGCCGAAGGCCCGCCACATGGTGATGGGCGATCAGGGCACGCTGTTCGTGGGCAGCTACGACGGCAGCGTCTACGCGCTCAGCCTGAACGGCAGTTCGGTGGCTCGGCAACGCGTGGTGGTCAAGGGCTTGACCTCGCCGAGCGGGGTGGCGTTTCACGACGGCGCGCTGTTCGTTGCCGACCGCACGCGCATCGTTCGTTTCGACAAGATCGAGCAACGGCTGGACGACCCGGGCGCTCCCGTGACCGTCATCGACGGCCTGCCCGACAAGGCGCGCCACGATGCGCACGCGATGGGCTTTGGCCCGGACGGAAAGCTGTACGTGTCGGTGGGCGCGCCCTGCAACGACTGCGAAGCGAAGAACGACGAGTTCGGCACCATCGTGCGCAGCAACGCCGACGGCAGCGCGAAAGAAGTGGTTGCGCGCGGCATCCGCAACAGCGTCGGGTTCGACTGGCACCCGCAGACCCGCCAACTGTGGTTCACCGAGAACGGACAGGACCAACTCGGCCTGGAGCGCCCGAACGACGAGTTGAACCGCGTCTCCAAGGTGGGCGAGAACTTCGGCTTCCCGTACTGCCACGACGGCACCATCGCCGACCCCGAATTCGGCAGCAAGCACGCGTGCAGCGAATTCACCGCACCGGTGTTCGGCCTGGGCGCACACACCGCGGCACTCGGCATGCGCTTCGACACGTCGGCGCAAGCAACCTCCGCAGCCCCGGTCAGCATCCTGATTGCGCGCCACGGCTCACACCCGCCGACGCGGGTTGGCTACGACGTGGTGCGGGTCATCGCGCAAGACGGCCAGCCGCCGCGCATGGAGCCCTTCCTGAGCGGCTTCCTGCAGGGCCGCAGCTACTGGGGCCGCCCGGTGGATGTGCTGGTCATGCGTGACGGCTCGGTGCTGGTGTCGGACGACTTGAATGGCGCGATCTACAGGATTACAAGCGAACGGTGATTCAAGGTCGCGCACCTTCAACGCGGCCAGCTTCCAGGACCCATGCCAATGAGCACACATCTGAGCGACGACCCCTCCACGCTGACCCCGGCGGTGAACACTGCGGGCACGCGAGTCAAGCGGCGAATCCTCGGCACCATACGTTTGCGCACCGAGCCCACCCGGTCATCGGAGCCCGAACTTCCGCACGAACGCGATGAGTCGGTCGGCATGACCGATGGCATCCCGAGCGAGTCGGTGCAGCAGGCCTACCGCGACGTGAAGCGCGGGCTGCAGGACACCGACCGCGGTGCCGAGGCCGGTCGCACCTACCAGAAGCTCAAGCGATGAGCCTGGTGCCTTTCTTTTACGCGCGCTTGCGCACCTGCACATCCACCGACATGCCCAGGTAGTCGCCGGGAAAGCCGTTCCAGGAGCCGCTGACCGGCGAGGCCTGGCTGGCGTGGCGAGCCACGCCGACGCGGACCAGGTCGGTGCCGCCGACCAGGTTGTTGGTCGGGTCGAACGGGATCCAGCCTGCGCCCGGCAGGTAAACCTGCGCCCAGGCGTGGGTTGCGCCGGCACCCACCATCTGCTGCGCACCGCCGTCGAGCCAGGGTGTGTACAGGTAGCCCGAGACGAAACGCGCCGCGTAGCCGAGATGGCGAATGGCTTCGATCATCAGCGTGGCGAAGTCGCGGCAGGTGCCGCTTTGCAGCAGCAGCGTGTCGTACGGCGTTTGCACGCCTTCATCGAAACGCGCGCGGTACTGAAACGTGTCGCGGATGAATCGCGTCATCTCGACCAGCAGCTGGCGTGAGCCGGTGGCACCGACTTCGCCCACGAACTGACTCGCCCACGCGCGCAGTGTGCCGTCGGGGTCGTCGTAGTACGGAGTCAGGTAGTGCGCCAGCACCAGCCGTTCTTCGGCGCTGTAGTCGAATGGGTACGTCTGCGCGTGCGGGCTCAGCGGCAATTCGAGTGCACGGGTGCCGGTGTGCTCGACCGAAAACGAACACACCACCTGCAACTCGGTGGCCGGGCTCTGCGGCTGCACCAGCGCCACGGGATTGGAGTACGCATCCTGGATCAGGCGGATGTCGACCGGTGTGGGCGTCACGCTCATGTCGGTGGCCAGCACGCGCAGATCGTGGCTGTCGCGCGGGCGGAACATGACGCGGTGCTCCCCCAGCGTCACCGGCTGGGCGTATCGATAGTGGGTCGTGTGGGTGATGTCGAAGAAGACGGACACGTCAGGACTCCAGCTGTCTACACCAAGGGCGGATCCGACTCGCGCTTCGGGTGGCGGTGTTTTGCCACGGCTGCGATGAACACGCCACTCCCTTCGTCGATGCCGTCGACCTCGCACACCACGACGCCGGCATCGGCCTCGCCGGAAGGCAGCGTTGCGGAGATGCCGGCCTTGTCGAGCAACGCCTTCGATGCGCCCAGCGCCAGAATCGTCTTGCAGTGCCGGTACTGATTGACGATGAAGTCCATGGTCTGCCCATGCCGTCCCAACGTCGCGATCGCGACTTCACCGTCCGGCAGAACCATCGCATCGAACAATACGGGCGGCGAGTTTTCCAGCGAACCTTTGGCCTCCAGGGTGCCGCCGCCAGCCGTCTTCAGCATGCCGACCCGGGGTGCGATCAGCGTCGGGTGCGCGCCGGCCGCGAGCAGCGCCGACTGCAACGCGGCGATCGATTCGCCTTCCACGCCGTCGGCCACCAGGATGGCGACCCTGCGCGTGCGAACGCCTCCGTCGCCAGGCAGCGCCGTCAGCGAAAGCGCCGGTGAAACGGTGACCTCGGGCGTGGCGCAGTTCTCGAGCGCGCGTGGCATCGCCGGCGGCACGTCCATGCCCAGTCCCTGTGCCACCGCCGCAGCCAGTGACGGTGACACGTTCACCAGGGAAGCCAGCATCCGTTCACGAATGGCCGGCACCGTCAGCTTGCTGAGTTCGAACCGGAAGCCGGCGGCGATGTGTGCCTGCTCGCTGGCGGTCTGGCTGGCGTAGAACAGGGTGGCCTGGGTGTAGTGGTCGGCAAACTTTTCCGGCTTGCCACGCACCTTGTCTTCCGTCACCGGTTGTGGGAACGAGACGAATCCTTTGGCACCGGCCTGGAACGGGCAGCCGCCGCCGAGCGAGTTGGGCTCGTACGCGACCCGCCCTCGCGGGATGCTTTGCCGATGCAGTCCGTCGCGCTGGTTGTTGTGCACGGGTGCCAACGGCGCGTTGATGGGAATCTCGTGGAAGTTCGCGCCACCGAGACGGCTGATCTGGGTGTCGACGTAGGAATGGTGACGCCCGGCCAGCAGCGGGTCGTTGCTGAAGTCGATGCCCGGCACCACGTGCGCAGTGCAGAACGCCACCTGCTCCGTCTCGGCGAAGAAGTTGTCGGGGTTGCGGTCGAGCACCATGCGTCCGACCGGGCGCACCGGAACCAGCTCCTGCGGGATCAGCTTGGTCGCGTCGAGCACATCGAAGCTGAAACCATCAGCCTGCGCTTCGGTGAACACTTGCAGCCCCAGTTCCCACTCGGGGTACTCGCCGGCTTCGATGGCCTCCCACAGGTCGCGGCGGTGAAAGTCCGAATCGGCACCAGAAATCTTCACCGCTTCATCCCACACCAGCGAGTGGGTTCCGAGCGTCGGACGCCAGTGAAACTTGACGAAATGCGATTCACCCTGCGCGTTGATCAAGCGGAAGGTGTGCACACCGAAGCCCTGCATCATCCGCAGGCTGCGCGGGATCCCCCGGTCGGACATCACCCACATCAGCATGTGCGTTGTCTCGGGCATCA
>JANNEI010000072.1:0-2123 GCA_031378565.1 Burkholderiales bacterium | reverse complement strand
TGAGCGTCGAAGTAGCGTTCACGCCCAGACCAAGCCTTGAAGACTTCGGTACCGGATAGGTAGTCGGCCCTGCAGAACCCCCGCGACCCGCATGAATGCTGGCTCTCTGGGGTGATTGCCGATGTTCAGATCCCCTGAGTTCGAATCTACTGGAGTGAGAGTTCTGGGGGATTTGGTGATGCAGACATCGGACTTCTTCCGCAGCCGGATCGACGCGATGATCAATCTGAACGATCCGCTGGCGGTGCTGGCAACGCGCCTGCCCTGGGACCGGATCGAAGCTGCATTGGCTCCGATGTTCGAGCGCAAAGATCGGGCGGGCCAGACCAACGCCGATGTGGATCTGTTTGGCCCCAGCCTGGTGCTGGTGGGTGCGGGCCGCAGCAATGCCGGACGGCCGCGGCTGCCGATCCGGCTGATGACGAGCCTGCTGTACCTCAAGCACAGCTTCAACCTCAGCGACGAAGAAGTCGCCCAGCGCTGGAGCGAGAACGTGCTGTGGCAGTTCTTCAGCGGCATGGAGTACTACGAGCATCGGCTGCCCTGCGACGCCACACAGATCGGACGCTTCCGGGCTGTCGTGGGTGAGGCCGGGTTGGAGGAATTGCTCAAGGCCACGATCGACACGGCCGTGGAGATCAGGGCCATCAAGCCGCAGGAGTTTGAGCGCGTGATCGTCGACACCACGGTACAGGAGAAGGCGATTGCGCACCCGGTGGACAGCCGGCTGCTGGAGATTGCCCGCCACAAGGTGGTCAGCGCCGCACGGCGCGTAGGCATCGTGCTCAAGCAGACCTATGCCAAGGAGGGTAAGGCGCTGCGACGCAAGGCCGGCGGCTATGCCCACGCCAAGCAGTTCAAACGCCTCAAGCGCGTGGTCAAGCGCCAGCGCACGATCCTGGGCGTGGTCATGCGCGAGGTCCAGCGCAAGTTGGCGGCAGCGGAGTTCAGCACCGACAACCCACTGGCGCTGACGGCGTTGATGATGTGGCTGGAGCGAGCCGAACGCATCCGCACGCAGCAACGCAAGGACAAGAACAAGCTCTACGCACTGCACGCGCCCGAGGTGGAATGCATCGGCAAAGGCAAGGCGCGCAAGCCCTACGAGTTCGGCGTCAAGAATGCCGTTGTCGTCACGCACAAGCAAGGCTTGATGCTGGGGGCAAGAACCTTCCCCGGCAACCCGTACGATGGCCACATCCTCAGTGCAGTGCTGGAGCAGGCAGCCAACCTAACTCAAGAAGTGGACGTCTCCATCAAGCAAGTCATCGCTGACCTGGGCTTCCGTGGTCCAGAAGTCGACGCTGACAATCCGAACGTCCAGATCATCCACCGCGGCCGATTCAAAAGTCTGAGCCAGCAAGAGCGGCGCTGGCTGAAGCGGCGCCAGGCGGTGGAGCCGGCCATCGGGCACCTGAAGTCCGACCACCGACTTGACCGTTGCTGGCTCAAGGGCGCGCTGGGTGACGCGCTGCATGCGATCAGCTGCGCTGCGGGCTACAACCTGCGCTGGCTGCTGCGTGCGGTTGCGCGGCTGGGCATCGGGCCGGCTTTTTTGTGCCTGCTCCAAATGGTGCTGCTGGCCAGGACCGGCGCAGCAGCCGCACTGCCGGCTCATGGGCGGCAACACTCAGTCGCCTGAGCCCCACGCAAGCGCGAGCACGCCGCGATTCTTGGCGCCAAACGGTGCGCTCCGCTGCTACGGCCTTGGTCAGAGTGAATTTTGCAGGGCCGACTAGGTACGTTTTATCGTACAACTGAGACAAGTGCTGCGCTTCTGCGAAACGACGCCCAACCCTTCAACTGAGCATCGGCATCACCCCTTCGACAACCCGGCCAGCCCCGCCACCACATCGTCGGCCTGCGTCACGAAGCCGAAGCATTTCTTGACGTTCCACACCGTCGCGTCGGTGCAGAACTGCGGTGACGAGGTGGCGCAGCAGTCTTCCACCAGCACGCAGCCGTAGCCCAGGAAGTTGGCGTCGGTCAGCGTGCACAGCACGCACTGGTCGGTGTTGACGCCGGCGAACAGGATGGTGCGGGTGCCGAGGTTGCGAAGGATGGAATCGAGCGGCGTGTCCCAGAAGCCGCTGATGCGGTGCTTGTCGACGCGCAGGTCGTGC
>JANNEI010000015.1:0-4912 GCA_031378565.1 Burkholderiales bacterium | reverse complement strand
GAGCGCCCGCTGCTGGCCTTGCTCGAACACCTGCAAGGCAAGCGCTCGCAGCAGCGGCTGGTGCGAACCTTCGTGCGCGTTGCGGCCAGCGAAACCGCGCCGGCGCAAGTGCGCTACGTGAACATGGTCGAGCCCGACGTGGCGTTCGCCGAGATCGGCACGCCGACCTGGGACGGGCTGCCGCTTGACCGCTATTTGTCGCTGCTGGACATGCTGAACCCGATGCACCGCCTGTGGTCCGACGGGCGCTGGAACAAGCTCACGGTGGCCCACGGCTGCTACTGGAAGAAGTGCAGCTTCTGCGACGTGAGCCTCGACTACATCTCGCGCTACGAGGGCGCGTCGGCCGCCACCCTGGTCGACCGCATCGAAGCCATCGTGCAGGAAACCGGCGAGACCGGCTTTCACTTCGTCGACGAGGCCGCGCCGCCGAAAGCCTTGAAGACGCTCGCGGACGAGCTTCGCAAGCGCCAGCTCGCGATCTCGTGGTGGGGCAACATCCGCTTCGAAAAATCGTTCACGCCGGCCCTGTGCCAGCAACTGGCCGACAGCGGCTGCATCGCGATTTCGGGCGGGCTCGAAGTGGCCTCCGACCGCTTGCTCACGCTGATGAAAAAAGGCGTCTCGGTGGAGCAGGTGGCGCGCGTGACACGGGCGTTTTCCGACGCCGGCATTCTGGTGCACGCCTACCTGATGTACGGCTTCCCGACCCAGACCGTGCAGGACACGGTCGACGCGCTCGAATACGTGCGCCAGTTGTTCGAGGCCGGCTGCATCCAGTCCGGTTTTTTCCACCGCTTCGCGTGCACCGTGCATTCGCCGGTCGGGCTGAACCCGCAGGACTACGGCGTGACCTTGCAGGCCTTGCCGAAGGGATCGTTCGCACGCAACGACGTGGCCTTCATCGACCCGACCGGCGTCGACCACGACGTGCTCGGTGTCGCGCTGAAGAAGGCGCTCTACAACTACATGCACGGCCTCGGGCTGGAAGAAGACGTGCGCAGCTGGTTCAACGGCAAGGTGCCGCGCACGCTGGTGGCGAAGCATCGCATCGCGCGGGCTTTGGCCGCGCCTCACTGATTCGCGCGGGCTTTGGCCTCAACGGTTGATATTCAGTTCGGCCGCGCCAGCCCGCCGTCCTGCTCCAGGTCCAACTGCTCCTGCTTCACCACCACCAGCCCCGGCACCGTCGTTCGCAGTGCCGCCTCGAACTGCCGCGCCTCGCCGGCCACCGCGATGCGCCGCTTCGCCGCGCCGAAGTGCGTCGCGGCATAGCGCTGCACGTCAGCGGCAGTGACGGCTTGCAGCGTGGCAATGCGCGTTTGCAACTCGGTCGCTGGTTGGCCGTTCACCAGCAGCCCGCTGACCACCGCCGACAAGCCCGCCGTCGTCTCCACGCTGCGGCTGAAATTGCCGATCAGCGCGGCCTTGCGCGCGGCCAGTTCGGCGTCGGGCACCGGCATGTCGACGAGGCGGTCGATCTCGGCCTGAACCAGGCCCACCACCTCGGCGGCCGATTCGTTCTTGGTCTGCATGCTGGCGCGCAGCAGCCCGCCCTGGCGGCGTGTGTCGAGCTGGCTGCGGGCGACGTAACTCAGGCCGCGCTTGATGCGGATTTCCTGGTTCAGGCGCGACGAAAAGTCGCCGCCGAGCACGGCGTTCGTGACCTCGCCCGCGGCGTGGTCGGGTGCGCTGCGCGGAGGCACCGGCAATGCCAGCACCACGCCCGCCTGGCCGGAATCGTTCATGTCGACGACGACCAGGCTCTGCGGCAGCGAGCTGGGTGCGATGGCTGTGGTCTGCGTCTGTTTGGGCGCGCCCGCAGCAGGCGCAGCGCGCCAGCCGCCGAAGTGCTGCACGGCCAGGCGCAGCGCTTCGGCGGGAGCGATGTCGCCGGCCAGCACCAGCACGCTGCGCTCGGGCCGGTAATGCTCGCGGTGCTGCGCCAGCACGTCGGCGCGCGCGATGCGCGGCAGTGAAAGCGGCGTGCCCGCAGCCGGGTGACCGTAGGCACCGGCACCGAACACCAGGCGCTCGGCGGCCAGCCCTGCCAGCACGCTGGGGCTGGCGTAGCTGACGCGCAGCCCGTCCAGCGTCTGCGTGCGCAGGCGGTCGAATTCGGCGGCGGCAAAGGTGGGCGTGCGCACCACCTCGCTGACCAGGCCCAGCGCCTTCGACAGTTGCGGCGTGGTCACGGTAATCAGCACCGAGCTCTGGTCCCAGCCGGCCCCGCTTTCCAGCGATCCGCCCAGCGCCTCGGCCGCTTGCGCCAGCGCGGGCGCGCCACGACGCTGCGTGCCCTTGGTCAGCAGGCCGGCCGTCAACGAAGCCAGCCCGGCTTTGCGCGGCGGGTCGGTTTCGCTGCCGGCCAGCACCACGAATTGCGCGCTCACCAATGGCACGCCGTGGCGCTCGGCCACCACCACGCGCAGGCCGTTGGCGAGGGTCTGCTGCACCGGCGCGTCGATGTTCAGGGCGCGTGGTGCGGCGGGCGGTGGCGGGGTGTCGAACGGCTGCGCCTGCGCCCTCGTGACAACGCCGATGGCCGCCGCCAGGAGCAGTGCTGCCGAGCGCCAGCCGGTGATTGGGAAGCGGTTCATTTCAGCGCCTCGGCCTGTTGGTACTCGATCGTCACCTTGTGGGTGCCCTGGGTGTAGTGCTTCATGACGCGCTGCACATCGGCGGCGCTGACCCGTTGCAGTTCGACCAGGCCCTGGTTCGCGCGCCCGGCGCCGCCTTCGAGCACCGCCGCCTCACCCAGCGCCATGCCCTGGCCCACCGGCGTCTCGCGGGTGACCAGCGCCTGGGTCAGCAGTTGCGTCTTCACCTTCGCCAGCTCGGCCGCCGACACCGGCACCCGCGCCAGCCGTTGCACCTCGGCCAGCAAGGCCGCCTTCACGCGGGCCAGCGGCTGCTTGTCGGCGGCGATCGCATAGGCGATCAACAGGCCCGGGCCGGTCTTCAGGTCGGCGTCGAAGCCGGCCTGGCTGGCGAGCTGCTGGCGGTACACCAGCGACTGGTTCAGCCGCGACGATTCGCCGGCACTCAACAGCGCAGCCGCCACGCGCAGCGCTGCCGTGTCGGCGTGGGTCACGGGCGGTGCCAGCCAGGTCAGCGCCAGCGCGGGCAGCGGCACCTTGGGGCCGCTGACGACCACCGCGCGGTCGGCGGTCCAGGCGGGCTCCAGCGTGGTCACGGTCGGCACCGGCGTGCCGGGCCGCGGCACCGGCGCAAAGTAGCGGTCGACCCAGGCGTCGAGCTGGCGCGGCTCGAAGTCGCCGGTCACGATCAGCGTGGCGTGATCGGGCCGGTAGTACGTGCGGTGGAAGGCCACCACGTCATCGAGCGTGGCGGCGTCCAGTTCCTCGATGCTGCCGATGCCTGGGCGCTTGTACGGATGCACGAGGTACGACGACGGCCCGATGGCGTTGAAGAAGCGGCCGTAGGGCGACGCCAGCACGCGCTGCCGGTATTCCTCCTGCACCACCGCGCGCTCGGACTTGAAGGCGGCCTCGTCCACGTTCAGGTTGCCCATGCGCTCGGCCTCGGCCCACAGCAGCGTTTCCAGGTGGTTCGACGGCACCACCTCGTGATAGGCCGTCACGTCGTCGGTGGTGAACGCGCTGTTGGAGCCGCCCACGTCTTCGGTCAGGCGGTCGAACTGCTCGCTCTTCAGGTGGCGCGTGCTCTTGAACATCAGGTGCTCGAACAGGTGCGCGAAGCCCGAGCGGCCGGCCGGGTCGTCCTTGGAGCCTACGTGGTACCAGACCTGCACGCTGACCGTCGGGCTGGCGTGGTTCTCGACCGACACCACCTTCAGTCCGTTCGACAGCGTGCGCTCGGTGATCGCCATCGGCGCGATGTTCAGCGCCGGTGGCAGCGCGGCGGCATGGGCCACCACGCACAGCGAGGCGCACAGCGCAGCACACAGGCCCGCGGCGGCGGTGCGCAGCGCGTGGCGTGATGAACGATGTTCCAGCATCGCGCCGGGTCAGTCCGATGTGGCGACGAGGCTGAAGTGTTCCACCGCCGGTGGCTTCGCGAAGAACGGGCCCACGATGGCGCGCCACTGCGCAAACAACGGCCCCTGCCGAAAGCCCACCGTGTGATCTTCCAGCGTGTCCCAGTAAATCATCAGGATGTAGCGCTCGGGCGACTCGATGCCGCGGTGGACCTTGAAGCTGCGAAAGCCCTTGGCCTTCGAGGCGACGGTCGCGATGCCCTGCTGAATGGCGGTGTCGAAGGCGGCCTGCTGACCGGGGGCGATGGTGATGTCGGCGAGTTCGAGAATCATGGCGCGTCCTGTGATTGAGGGTGTCACAGCATAGCCAGCTCATGGAGCTCTCGCGCGGCCGAGTGGCGTCGAACCGTTCGCCGAGTGACTGCACCTGCAATACCATCGATGTGCCAATGATCGTGCTGCACATCAGTCCTCTTCCAGGTGTTTCCATGTCACCGTTGACCCTCCGTTTGCCTGCTGACAGGCACGAGCGCCTGAAGGCGCTCGCCAACTGTGACACCACGGTGCGCTTCGAAAAGCGGGCGGCCCGCGGCAATCCCAAGCGCACCCTGGCACCTCTCGACCCGCTGGACCGTGCTGGCTGAAGACCCGCCAATGCCCACAGCCTCTCCCGCGCCGATGCTGCTTCACCTGCTCGGCGCGCCGTGCCTGCTGCAGGGCAGCCAGGCAGTCCGGGTCGGTTCGCGCAAGGCCCTGGCGATGCTGGCGGTGCTTGCCCTCGATGGCAGCGTCAGCCGGGGTCGGCTGGCAGGACTGCTCTGGCCCGACGTCGATGCGGCCGGTGCCCGGCGCAACCTGCGACGAGAGCTGTTTCGCCTGCGCGAACTCGGTGTGTCATTTGCCGAAGCGGCCGACGGCACCCTCGCCGTCGACCCGGCGCTCGGCGTCGAC
>JANNEI010000771.1:0-6466 GCA_031378565.1 Burkholderiales bacterium | reverse complement strand
CATTTCCTCGACCAGAATCATGGCCGTTTCCTGGTCCAGTTGCTGGTTGATGGTGACCATCTGGCCGAGCTTCATCAACTGCTTGATGACCTCGGAGGCCTTCACGCTCATCTTGTGCGCCAGATCGGCCACGCTGATGGTCTCGGGCACGTGCACTTCCTGTACCTGCGCCTCGGCCGGTGCCACGAAGCTGGAGGTGCTGCCGTCGCTGCGCTCGCCGCGGCGACCACCACGCGGCGCGCGCCAGCCCGGCCGTGCGCCGCCGCCGGGGCCGTCGGTGCGCGGCTTGATGCCGCGCTTCTTGGCGTCATCGGCCCAGCTGGACGACAGCTTCTCGGACTTGACCGATTTCTTGTCACCGGGCTTGGCCACCGCCGTGGTGCCAGGCGCGCCAGGCGCACCCGCTACCTTGTGGATCGTGCCCTTGATGGCTTCCTTGCCCGCTTCAGGCTTCGGTGGCTCTTCGGGCTTCTTGGCAACCATCACCTTTTTCGGCGCGTTCATCATCGCGCGGATGGCGGACGCTTCGTCCTCGGCAGCCTTGCGGCGTTTGGCCAGGTCGGCCGCGCGCACTTTCTCTTCGTCCACCACGTCGGCGGCCTTGATCACTCGCAAGGCGGGCTTGGCGGGCTCAACGGGCGCAGCAACAGGCGGCACGACGGGGGCAGCAACGGCAGCAGTTCCGACGGCCGCCTTGGGGGCGGCAGCCTTGGTCAACGCATCAGCGGCGGCCGCAGCAGCGGCTGCTTCAGCCGCTTCGCGATGACGCGCCTCGGCGGCCTCGCGCTCGACACGGGCCAGCTCTTCGCGCGCCAGGCGCTTCTCTTCCAGCTCGGCTTCCTGGCGGCGCAGCAGTTCGGCCTGTTGCTGGGCCTCGAGCTCGCGGCGTTCGAGTTCGGCGTCGTCGATCACCGGCGCTTCGGGAACCTCGGGCGCGCCCGGCGTGTCGTCACGCTTGATGAAGGTGCGCTTCTTGCGAACCTCGACCTGGATCGTGCGCGCCTTGCCGCTGGAGTCGGCCTGTTTGATCTCGCTGGTCGACTTGCGAGTCACCGTGATCTTCTTGCGCTCGGTGCCGACCGTGGTGCCGTGCGAGGTGCGCAGGAAGTCGAGCAGCCGCTCCTTGTCGGAGTCGGTCAGCGCTTCGTCCGTCGACGCCTTGCTGACGCCAGCCGACTGCAACTGCTCGAGCAGTGCCGTGGCGGGACGTTTCAGTTCTGCGGCGAATTGGGCGACGGTGGTCACAGCCATTGTTGAATCCTTGCTTGGGTCTTGCAGTACAGCGTTTGTTCGGCGGCGGGCGCGGCGATGGGTGCGAGGTGTTGAATCAGGTCGTGAACCAGTGTTCACGCGCCTTCATGATCAACGTCTTCGCCTTCTCGTCGTCGACACCCGACAGCTCGGTCAGTTCGTCGACCGCCAGATCGGCCAGGTCGTCGCGGGTGTGGATGCCGCCATTGGCCAGGGTGGCAATCAGTTCGGGCGACAAGCCGTCGAGGTCACGCAGGTCCTGAGACACGTCGTCGACCTTTTCTTCGCGGGCGATTTCCATCGTCAGCAAAGCGTCTTTCGCACGCGTGCGCAGCTCGTTGACGGTGTCTTCGTCGAAGCCTTCGATCTCGAGCATTTCCTGCATCGGAACGTAAGCCACTTCTTCGAGGCTGGCGAAGCCCTCGCCGATCAGGATGTCGGCCACTTCAACGTCGACGTCGAGCTTCTCGACGAAGAGCTTGCGAACGCTGTCGGACTCGACAGCCTGTTTCGCGGTGGACTCTTCGGCGGTCATGATGTTGATGCGCCAGCCGGTCATCTCGGACGCCAGGCGCACGTTCTGGCCGCCGCGGCCGATGGCGATGGCCAGGTTTTCCTCGTCGACCACCACGTCCATCGCGTGGCGCTCTTCGTCGACCACGATGGACTGCACATTGGCGGGGGCCAGCGCGCCGATCACGAACTGGGCCGGGTCTTCGGACCACAGCACAATGTCGACGCGTTCGCCGGCCAGTTCGTTGGTGACGCCGTTGACGCGCGAGCCACGCACGCCGACGCAGGTGCCGATGGGATCGACCCGCTTGTCGTGCGACTGCACCGCGATCTTGGCGCGCGAACCGGCATCACGGGCGCACGACTTGATTTCGAGCAGGCCTTGCTCGATCTCCGGCACCTCTTGAGCGAACAACTCGATCATGAAGCCGGGCGCGCTGCGCGACAGCAGGATCTGCGGGCCGCGCAAGGTCGGGTCGACCTCGGCGATGTAGGCCCGCACGCGGTCGCCCGAGCGCAGGTTTTCCTTCGGGATCATTTCGCTGCGGCGCAGGCGGCCCTCGATGCGGCCGGCCTCGACGATCACGTCGCCCTTGTCGAGCCGCTTGACGGTGCCGACAAAGATTTTTTCACCGCGCGACAGGAAGTCGGTCAGCAACTGCTCGCGCTCGGCGTCGCGAATCTTCTGCAAGATGACCTGCTTGGCGGCTTGCGCACCGATGCGGCCGATGGACACCGAGTCCACCGGCTCCTCGATGTAGTCGTCGACCTCGATGTCGTCGATCTGCTCCAGCGCTTCGAAGTGCAGAACCTCGGAGTCGGGCAGTTGCAGACCGGCCTCGTCGGCCACCACGTGCCAGCGGCGGAAGGTTTCGTATTCGCCCGTGTCCCGGTCCACCGAGACGCGCATGTCGACCTCTCCGCCGTGCAGCTTCTTGGAAGCAGACGCCAGCGCGGCCTCGACCGCGCCGAACACGACTTCGCGCTCCACGTTCTTCTCGCGTGAAATGGCATCCACCAGCATCAACAGTTCGCGATTCATTGCTTACGACCTCCGTCCAACTCGATACTTGCGTTCGTCTGCCGCTGCGGCTTCGCGCCCTCAGTCATGGCAGGGGGCGCCGCGAACCGACGCCCCTTGAAATCAACCACCGGCACCAGGCGGGCTTCACGCACTTCATCCAGCGAGAAATCCAGCGCCTGCTCGGCCTTGGGCTCAGCGCTTTTGCCGATTCCCCGGCCGCGCTTGGCTGCCACCTCCGGCTCTACCAGCACTACGCGCCACCCGTCAGCCAGTGCATGCAGCACCCCTCGGTACTTCTTGCGACCCTGAAATGGCACTTTCAGGGTCACTTCAATCTGCTCACCCACGAAGCGGGTGTAGTCATCCGCCCTCTTCAGCGGACGGTCCAGGCCCGGCGACGAGACTTCGAGCCGCTCGTAGGCACAGCCTTCGACTTCCAGCACATGCTGCAACTGCCGCGTTACTTTTTCGCAATCCTCGACCGTGATGAACGCACCGGCTGCGGCGTCCGGTGCGTGATCGATGAAGACGCGCAGCAGGCCGCGCGGGCTGCGCTCGGTGTCCACCAAGTCGTAGCCCAGTCCGGTCACGGTCAATTCAACGGTCGCTTGCCAAGTCATGCAGTGTGTTTGCGGCGGGTTTTCAGCTTTGTTTAGGAGCAATTCAACAGGGTTTTGCGTGCCGATCGGACAAGACGATCGGCCAAAAAAAAAGGGCTCGAAGAATCAGCCCGGTACAGCTTGTCTGGAAAACCAGCATTGTACTGCGAGGGCGAAGTACAGGCAACCCTTCGGGCTGTCAAGTGGTGCAGCCGGGCGCTCTCCGGCAGCCCATCACGCCCGGTGCCAGCAGCACTGCGTGCAAGAATCGAGAGATACCTCAAATTCTGGAGACACCCATGGGTTTTCTGGCTGGCAAGCGACTCTTGATCACCGGGGTGCTGTCGAACCGGTCGATCGCCTACGGCATTGCACGGGCTTGCCATCGGCAGGGTGCCGAACTGGCTTTCAGCTATGTCGGGGAACGTTTCAAGGGGCGCGTCAGCGAGTTTGCCGCAGAGTTCGGCTCAAACCTGCTGTACGACTGCGACGTGGCCGATGACGCCGCCATCGACCGCACCTTCGCCGAACTGGCCGAGGCCTGGCCGCAGTTCGACGGCTTCGTCCACTCGATCGGCTTTGCCCCGCGCGAAGCGATTGCCGGCGACTTTCTGGACGGCCTGTCGCGCGAAGGTTTTCGCATCGCGCATGACATCTCTGCCTACAGCTTCCCGGCGATGGCCAAGGCCGCTGCACCGCGCCTGCGACCGGGTGCCGCCTTGCTGACGCTGACCTACCTCGGTTCGCAGCGCAGCGTCCCCAACTACAACACCATGGGCCTGGCGAAGGCGTCGCTGGAGGCCAGCGTGCGCTACCTGGCGTCCAACCTCGGACCGAAAGGCATCCGGGTGAACGGTATTTCCGCTGGGCCGATCAAGACGCTGGCTGCGTCGGGCATCAAGGGTTTCGGCAAGATCCTGGAGGTGGTCGAGAAGAATTCTCCGCTGCGCCGCAACGTCACCATCGACGATGTCGGCAACGTGGCGGCGTTTCTGCTTTCCGACCTGGCAGCCGGCATCAGCTCCGAAATCACCTATGTCGACGGGGGCTTCAGCCACGCGATGCCAGGTGGTTCGGACCTGGCCTGATGCGGCCGCGCACCGCCCTGCCGCCAATCACCAATCGTAGATCGTCAATCGTCAATCGGCACGCACGCAGTCGACAAAATAGCAATGCGTTTCGGCGTCACCGTCTGACTCCACCAGACCGTGCACGTCGGTGTCGAAGCCGGGGAATGCCGCGTTGAACGCGCGGGTGAATTTCAGGAACTCGACGATCTTGCGGTTGAACACTTCGCCCGGGATCAGCAGCGGGATTCCGGGTGGGTACGGCGTCAGCAAGGTGGTGGTGATGCGGCCTTCAAGAGCGTCGATCTCGACCCGTTCGGTCTTGCGGTGCGCGATGTAGGCGTAGGCGTCGCTGGGCTTCATCGCGGGCTCAAGGTCCGACAGATACATCTCGGTGGTCAACCGGGCGATGTCGCCCTTCGCGTACATCGCGTGGATGGCCTGGCTCAAATCGGCCAGGCCCATGCGCTCGTAGCGCGGATGCTTGGCCACGAACTCCGGCAGCACGCGCCACATCGGCGCGTTCTTGTCGTAGTCGTCCTTGAACTGCTGCAGCGCAGTCACCAGCGTGTTCCAGCGGCCCTTGGTGATGCCGATGGTGAACATGATGAAGAACGAGTAGAGCCCCGTCTTCTCGACCACCACGCCGTGCTCGGCCAGGTACTTGGTGACGATGCTGGCCGGGACGCCGGTCTTCGCGAACTTGCCCGCCATGTCGAGCCCCGGCGTGATGACGGTGCTCTTGATCGGGTCCAGCAAATTGAAGCCCTCGGCCAAATCGCCGAAGCCGTGCCACTTCTCGCCGGCCTTCAGCACCCAATCGGCGCTCTTGCCGATGCCGGAGGTGGTGAGCTTGTCTGGCCCCCAGACCTTGAACCACCAGTCGCGCCCGAATTCCTTGGCCACCTTGCGCATGGCGCGACGGAAGTCCAGCGCTTCCAGAATGCTTTCTTCCACCAGCGCCGGGCCGCCTGGGGCTTCCATCATCGCGGCGGCCACATCGCACGACGCGATGATCGCGTACTGCGGGCTGGTACTGGAGTGCATCAGGTAGGCTTCGTTAAAGAGGTGCCGGTCGAGTTTGCGCTCGCGCGCGTCCTGCACCAGCACCTGTGACGCCTGACTGATGCCGGCCAGCAGTTTGTGGGTCGACTGGGTGGCGAACACCAGTTGGTCCTTCGGGCGTGGGCGCTTCTTGCCCATCGCGTGGTAGGTGCCGTAGAAGCGGTGAAACGCCGCGTGCGGCAACCAGGCCTCATCGAAATGCAGCGTGTCGATGTAGCCGTCGAGCGAGTGCTTGATGGTCTCGGTGTTGTAGAGCACGCCGTCGTAGGTGCTCTGCGTCAGCGTCAGGATGCGTGGCTTGACCTTCTTTGCATCGACACCCTTGAGCAAGGGATTGGCAGCGATCTTCTTGCGGATCGCCTCGGGCGAGAACTCGCTTTGCGGAATCGGCCCGATGATGCCGTAGTGGTTGCGCGTGGGCCGCAGGAACACCGGCACCGCGCCGGTCATGATGATGGCGTGCAGGATGGATTTGTGGCAGTTGCGGTCGACCACCACCACGTCGCCCGGTGCCACCGCGTGGTGCCAGACCATCTTGTTCGAGGTGCTGGTTCCGTTGGTGACGAAGAAACAGTGGTCGGCGTTGAAGATGCGCGCCGCGTTGCGTTCGCTGGCCGCAATCGGCCCGGTGTGGTCGAGCAACTGGCCCAGTTCTTCCACCGAATTGCATACGTCGGCGCGCAGCATGTTCTCGCCGAAAAACTGGTGGAACATCTGCCCGACGGGGCTCTTCAAAAATGCCACGCCGCCGCTGTGCCCGGGGCAGTGCCACGAATAGGAACCGTCCTGCGCGTAGTCCATCAGCGCCTTGAAAAACGGCGGTGCCAATGAATCGAGGTAACTTTTCGCCTCGCGGATGATGTGACGCGCCACGAACTCGGGCGTGTCCTCGAACATGTGGATGAAGCCGTGCAGCTCGCGCAGCACGTCGTTCGGAATGTGCTGCG
>JANNEI010000763.1:0-4100 GCA_031378565.1 Burkholderiales bacterium | reverse complement strand
TTGAACATCGGTCAGACCCACCGCTTCGAGCAACACCAGATAGCCTTTGGTCGCGTTAGTAGTGCCGCACACCCGAAACGTGACAGCCGTCGACGGGACGAGAAAACCTGCGGGTGAAAACACCACCACGCTGGCCCCGGAAATGGTGCGGATGGCAATGTCGCCGGTCAACGCGGGGTACTGCCGAATCACCAGTTCGCCGACGTCCAGCACGCCGTCGGAATTGGCGTCTTCCCACACATTCCAGCCGCCGCTGAACTCTGCGCCGCTGGCCGGCACGGCTGCTGCCACGCCAACCCGGACTCCACGCTTGGTGGCCTCGCTGCGCGCCAACATGAACGACGACACCAACTCGGTCTGCGACGAGGTGACCCGGCTGCTGCGCAGGAACCCCGACAGGCCGGGTATCGCCACCGCCAGCAACACCGCCAACACAACGATGGCGGTCATCAACTCGATCAACGTGAAGCCTCGTCCACGCGCTGCACGCAGACAGTGCGAATGTTCAAGGTCGAGGATCGTCGGCATGGGTTGATCGAGGCAAGGCACAGTCAAAACAAGAGACCCGCATCACGGGTGGTTGCGCCAATTGTGACTTCAGCCATCGTCGCTGCGCTGCACGCAGCGACGGGCGGTCAGCGACGAAAGACGAGCGGCGGTGCGTGGCGAGGGGCCTGCGTTCGCCGCGCCAGATCACGTCAAACCGAGCGTCGGTTGTGTGACAAATTGCACGTCGGTGTGCGGACACGGGAACGCACACGCCGCCTCAGTCGTAGACCACTCTCGCCTGCCCGCCGTGGGCACTTTGGCGCCAGCATTCGAGCGCCGCATCGCTGGGGTAGAAGCGGGCCGATTCGCCCAGGTCGAGCTCGCCGCTGGCCTGCTCGCGCCGCAGCAGCAGGCGCACGCCGAGCCCTTGCGGCAAGTCGCCGTGCTCGGTGGCAATGCGGCGTGCAGGGTGGCTGCGCAGCACCTCGGCCACCGGCGGCACGCTGCCGTTGACTTCGACCCGGAGGTATTTGCCAAAGCGGCAGCGCGCTGCGGGCAGGTCCCACACCGCTTGCACCGTGAGCCGCAGTCCGCCCGAAAAGCGGTCGGGCTGCACCTTGCCCTGCACGATGATCAGTTCGTCGTCCTTCAACAGATCCTTGTTCGCGTTGAGCAGCTCTTCGTTGGCGACGGCTTCGAGCGGCTCGCTCTTGTCGTCTAGCTTGAAGATCGCAACCCGGCCGCGCTGGCCGTTGATGATGCGCAGGTCGCTGACGATGCCGGCCAGCAACTGCCCGTCGCTTGAGTGATGCCGGCTGTCCATCACATCGGCATTGCAACGCTTTGCGAACTGGCGCACTTCGGCCGCGCTCTGGTCGAACATGTGGCCCGACAGGTAGAAGCCGAGTGCGGCCTTCTCGAACAGCAGGCGCTCGCGAATGCTCCACGGCTCGGCGCTCAACAGTTCGGGCTCTTGGGTCGACGCGGCGTGCTGATCGTCGTCATCTACACCGAAGTCGAACAGCCCGCCCTGATCAGCGTGCGCAGCCTGCGTGTCGGCGTAGTCGAAGGCCAGCGCAATGCTGGCGACGAGGCTGGCGCGTTCGACCCCGAATGCGTCGAACGCGCCGGCCTTGGCCAGTGCTTCGACGCTGCGCTTGTTGAGGCGCGTGCGATCGACCCGCGCACAAAAATCGAACAGACTGCTGAACGGGCCACCGGCTTCGCGTGCCGCGACGATGGCCTCGATCGCGCCCTGCCCCGTGCCCTTGATCGCACCCAGCCCGTAGCGCACCACCTGCTTCGAGATCGGCTCGAACCGGTAGCCACCGGTGTTGACGTTGGGCGGCTCGAAGCTGATGCCCAGCGCCACCGCGTCGTCGTGAAAGATCTTCTGCTTGTCGGTGTCGTCCAACGCCACGCTCATGTTGGCCGCCGTGAACTCCGACAGGTAGTGCACCTTCAACCAGGCCGTGTGATACGCCAGCAAGGCATAAGCCGCAGCGTGCGACTTGTTGAAGCCGTAGCCGGCGAACTTCTCCATCAGGTCGAAGATCTCGTTCGCCTTCAGTTCGTCGATGCCCTTCTTGGCGGCACCCTCGGCAAAGATGGCGCGGTGCGTCATCATTTCCTCTAACTTCTTCTTGCCCATCGCGCGGCGCAGCAAGTCGGCGCCGCCCAGCGAGTAGCCACCCACCAGCTGGGCGACCTGCATCACCTGCTCCTGGTAGACCATGATCCCGTAGGTTTCTTCCAGCACCTCGCCCATCAGCGGGTGCGGGTAGTCCACCGCTTCGCGCCCATGCTTGCGCGCACAGAAGCTGGGGATCAGGTCCATCGGCCCGGGCCGGTACAGCGCCACCAGCGCGATCACGTCCTCGAACACGCTGGGCTTGGCGTCGCGCAGCATGCGCTGCATGCCCGAGCTTTCCAGCTGAAACACCGCCACCGTCTTGCCTTCGCTCATCAGCCGATAGGTCGCCGGGTCGTCCAGCGCAATGGTCTCGAACGCGAAGTTCGATTGATCGGCGTGGCGCGCCCGAATGAAGTCTTTCGTCAGCTCAAGAATGGTCAGCGTGGCCAGACCCAGGAAGTCGAACTTGACCAGGCCGATGGCCTCCACGTCGTCCTTGTCGAACTGGCTGACCGCGCTGTCGCTGCCGGGCTGCATGTACAGCGGGCAAAAGTCGGTGATCTTGCCCGGCGCAATCAGCACGCCGCCGGCATGCATGCCGATGTTGCGCGTCACGCCTTCCAGCCGCATCGCCAGCGTCAGCAGTTCGGCCACCTCGACCTCGTTCTGTTCGCGCTCGTTGATCTCGGGCGACTCCTTGCGCGCGTAGATCTGGCCCGAGTCGGGTTGCTCGGGGGGTTGGGGAAAGCGCGCCAGCGTCACGCTCTTGCCCGGCGGCGCGGGCACCAGCTTGGCAATGCTGTCGACATGGCCGTAACTCATGCCCAGCACCCGGCCCACATCGCGCAGCGCGGCCTTGGCGGCCATGGTGCCGAAGGTCACGATCTGGCTCACCGCGTCGCGCCCGTACTTCTGCTTCACGTAGTCGATCACGCGGTCGCGGTTGGCCTGACAGAAGTCGATGTCGAAGTCGGGCATCGACACCCGGTCCGGATTCAAAAAGCGCTCGAACAGCAGGTTGTAGCGAAGCGGGTCGAGGCCGGTGATGTTGAGCGAAAACGCCACCAGCGAGCCAGCCCCCGATCCGCGACCCGGCCCCACCGGACAGCCGTTGTCCTGGGCCCAGTGAATGAAGTCGGCGACGATCAGGAAGTAACCCGGGAATCCCATCTTCAGGATCGTGTTGATCTCGAATTCCAGCCGGTCGACGTAGCGCGCGCGCTCGCGCTCGCGTTCTGCTTCTATCGGGTACAGCTGCTGCAGCCGCGTCTTCAAGCCTTCGTGCGATGCGTGTCGAAAGTAAGCCTCGGCCGACAGGCGCTCGCCGTTCACTTCGGGAGTCGGGAAGTCGGGCAGTTGCGGCTTGCCCAGCGTGAGCTTCAGGTTGCAGCGCTTCGCCACTTCGATGGTGTTGGCCAGGGCGCTGGGGATGTCGGCAAACAGCGCCTCCATCTGCGCCTGCGTCTTGAAGTACTGCTGCGGACAAAAGCGTTTCACGCGCCGCGGGTTGCTGAGTGTTTCGCCGTCGGCCACGCAGACGCGGGCTTCGTGCGCCTCGAAGTCTTCAGGCGTCAGGAACTGCACCGGATGCGTGGCCACCACCGGCAGCTTCAATTCGGCAGCCAGCGTGACGGCAGCGCGCACATGCGCCTCGTTGCCCGGCAGGCCTGCACGTTGCAGCTCGATGTAGAAGCGGTTCGGAAACAGGCGTCCCAGGCGCAGTGCCGCTTCGCGTGCGCGCTGTGTGTTGCGCGCCATCAGCGCCTGCCCGACCATGCCCATCTCGGCACCCGCCAGCACGATCAGGCCCGCGCCCAGCGTTCCCAGCCACTCCCACTTCAGCCAGCCCTGTGCCTTCTGCGAATTGGTCAGCCAGCCGCGCGACAGCAGTTCGCACAGGTTCAGGTAACCCTGCGTGTTTTGCACCAGCAGCAGCAGGCGGGTCGGGTGCTTGTCCGAGCCTTCGGGCTCGATCCAC
>JANNEI010000493.1:0-3608 GCA_031378565.1 Burkholderiales bacterium | reverse complement strand
CCGCCACGGCATCCGCATGGGAACGTCGGAGCTGTACCGCGCGATCGAGGCGATGCCCGAGGTGCTGGACAGCCTGGTCGTCGACCTGGAATACCTGGGCCGCGAAAGCTACATGCCGCTGTTCGTGGTGCTGCGCGAGGGTCTGCTGCTCGACGCCGCCTTGACGAAGCGGCTGAAGGACAGCATCAAGACCGCGCTGTCGGCGCGCCACGTGCCGAACGAGATTTTCCAGGTCAGCGCCGTGCCGCGCACGCTGTCGGGCAAGAAGATGGAATTGCCGGTGAAGAAGCTGCTGATGGGCACGCCGGCGGAGCAGGTGTTCAGCCTCGACGCCATGGCCGGCGCTGAAAAAGCGGCAGGATGCGTGGCGTGGTTCGTGGCATTCGCGCAGTCCCGCACCAGCGCGAGGTTGCCGCACACGCAGCGGTGACGAAACGCGCTGTTTCATCGGATACTTCGGGCGTGAGATTCCAGGCCATCGACGCAGCTCTGCTGCAAACCATCAGCACCGATTGCGTGACAGGCGCGATCAGCCGCGACGAAGCGCGCGCGGCGGTGATCGACGTGATCATCAACCGCACCCGCTGCTCGCGCGTGAGCCTTTGGCGCTTCGACGGGGTGCACGGCGAACTGTCGCTGCTGTGCTTCGCCGCCAAGACCGCCACCGGTGAGCTCGACACGCGCGAAAGCCGGCTCGACCAGACCGAGTTCCGTGACTACTTCGATGCGCTGGTCAACCAGGGCGTCTACGCCAGCACCGACGCGATGCAGGACCCGAACCTGCAAGCCATGCGCGAGAACTACCTGCTGCGCCACGGCGTGCTGTCGATGCTCGACGCGGCGTTTCTCGTCAACGGCCGGGTCTACGGCATGGTGTGCTGCGAGCAGACCGATGCAATGCGCGTCTGGCGCGCCGACGAGGTCATCGACCTGCGCGCCAATGTATCGAAACTGGCGATGCTGATGGCCGGCGCAGACGACCCGGCGCTGTGGGGCTCGCCGTCGCTGCCGATGACACCGATGCGGCCCGACGGCGACGACCGGCGGCGTTGACAAGGCCCGCAGCGGGCCGGGCCGAAAACGGCAGCCCTCGGGGTGCCGTTGGGTCGTCGTTGCGTGGCCGTTGCGTGTTTCATCAGGTGGCCGGCTTGTCGCTCAGCGCCTTCAGGTTGTCGATCAGCTCCTGGCTCATCGGCGCGTTCAGGTTGATTCCCTTGGGCGGGATCGGCGACTGGAACCACTTGGTGTAGATCAAGGTGAACTCGCCGAACTTAATCAGTCCGGCGAGCGTGTCGTCGACCAGCTTCTTGAAGCCCGGGTCTTCGCGGCGCACCATGATGGCGTAGGGCTCGACCTGGATTGCCTCGCCCACCACGGCCAGCGCGGCAGGGGTCTGGCTGCTGGCGCGCAGGCCGTACAGCAGGATGTCGTCCATGCCGAAGGCGACCGCCCGGCCCATCTCGACCATCAGCGCCGACTCCGAGTGATCCTTGGCCCCGAGCAGTTCGATGCCGAGCTTTTTCTCTTCGTTCAGGCTGCGCAGAATCTTGTAGTTCGTGGTGCCTGTCGTCGAGACGATCGTCTTGCCTTTCAAGTCGTCGAGCGACTTGACTTGCGTGCCGGCCTTCACCAGGAACTTGGTGCCGGTGTAGAAATAATTCGTCGCGAACTGCACCTGCTTGCCGCGGTCGCTGTTGTTGGTGGTGGAGCCGCATTCGATGTCGATGGTGCCGTTCTGCAGCAACGGAATCCGGTTCGCCGACGTCACGGCCTGCAAGTTGACTTTCAGGTCGGCGCGGCCGGTGGCCTTCTTGACCTCGTCGACGATCTTCTGGCAGATCTCGAAGCCGAAGCCGATCGGCTGGGCCTTGTCGTCGAGGTATGAAAACGGGATCGACGATTCGCGGTAGGCGAGCGTGATCTGGCCCGAGGCTTTCACCTTGTCGAGCGTGGAGGTGGTTTGTGCCGCGGCCAGCGCGGGTGCGGCCATGGCGAGGATCGACAAGGTCTTCAGAAGTTTCGGTTGCATGGGCAGTCCTGTTGAGCGCCCCCAGGCCGCCGCCTTGCGGCGTCCGTCCCCCGCGGGGAATCCGGAAAGCGGCAGAGCCACATTTCCTTGAGAGGCATGGTTGATCGTGGCCGCATGTTAAGGGCGTCTGGCGAACATGCCGTCAGGATTTTCGCTCGGTAGCCATGCGCGTGGACGGCACTGCGATGGGTCAGCCGGGGACAAGTCTGCCGCAACGTCGGGCAGGCCCGCGCGAGGTGTCGGCCGACAGGTGAACCTGCCCGGCCCGCCGATCGCGCTACCAGGCGCACCGCGTCGTCCCGACGCGTCAGGGAGCCGCCAGCGGGTAGCGCGGCACCTCGCCTGTTGCGCTGATGGACGGCAGCACCGCCTGCACATCCGCCACGCCACGGGCCAGAGCCTCGGCCAGCGCGGCCTGCGCCGCATCGCGCACGCAACCGTGCAAGTAGAGGAAGCGGCGCTCGGCCGTCACCCACAGGCTGCTGTCGGTCAGCGCTGCATCGGTGCTTAGGGCAACCACCACTGCGTCGGCGATGCGCACGTCGTAGCGGTAGGCATTTGGTTCGCTGCAGGTGCCGGCCAGCCAGCAGCTGGTGCCGCGCTCGACGCGGTAATGCGCCTCCTGGTTGCGCTGGGTCTCGGTGTAGGCCGGGCCGCGCGGCGCGGGGCAGGGACGGCCCCGTGTGGCGTGAATGAACGGATCGTTGAACGGGTTGAGCAGCAGCGGCGCGTCCTGTGCCCAAGCTGCGGCGCACAGCAGCGGCATGCACGCGGTGATCCGCCGAACGCACTGCATCGGTGGACTCACCTCAGCGGCTTCAACTGTTGCAACAGCGTGGGCACCAGCTCGCTCACCGTCGGGTGGATGTGCACCGCGCGAGAGATGACTGTGTAAGGCTGGTCGGCGGCCATGATGTCGAGCAGGCCGTGCACCACCTCGTCGCCGTTCAGACCCAGGATGGCCGCACCCAGGATGCGCTGCGTGTCGGCGTCCACCAGCACCTTCATGAAGCCCTGCGTTTCGCCCGCCTCGCGCGCGCGGCCGACGCGCTGCATCGGCATCTTCGCCATCAGCGCGCGGCGGCCACTGGCGCGCACCTCGCGCTCGGTCTGGCCGACGCGGCCCAGCGCCGGGTCGATGAAGAGGGCGTAGCACGGCAGGCGGTCGGTCACGCGGCGCGGGTCGGCCTGGTTGTCAGTGCCGAACAAGTTGGCAACCACGATCTCATGGTCGTTCCAGGCCGTGTGCGTGAACCCGCCGCCGCCGTTGCAGACCCCCACCGCCCACACGCCTTCGGCGCTTCTGCGCAACAGGTCGTCGACCCAGATGTATCCCCCTGCGGCGGTGGCGATGCCGGCGGCGTCCAGCCCCATTGCGTCGGTGTTCGGTTGCCGGCCCACCGCCAGCAGCACGTGGCTGCCGACGATGGCCGGCGCGTCGGTGCCGCACTGCGCGCCCACCACCACCTGGGTGCCACGCTGCTCCAGCGACAGGCATTCGGCGCCGAGTTGAAACACCACACCCTCGGCTTCGAGGATGGCGCGGACGCCGTCCGACACGTCGTCGTCCTCGCGCGGC
>JANNEI010000666.1:0-5083 GCA_031378565.1 Burkholderiales bacterium | reverse complement strand
ATGCGGTGGCCGGCGTGAACTGGCTCGACCGCTTGCCGCAAATCGGCTGCCCGACGTTGATCCTCGCCGGATCGCTCGACGTGGGTGCACCAGTGGCAATGTCCGAGGCGATGGCGCAGCGCATCCCTGGTTCGCGGCTGGTGGTGTTCGACGAGGCCTCGCACCTGAGCGTGGCCGAGCAGCCGGCGCTGTTCACGCAGGCGGTGCGCGATTTCCTCGCGGCCTTGCCTGTGCGTTGAGCGAATCACGCACCCAACTGCTTCGAAATTTCTTTCGCACTCTGCCGCAGCGCGACGGACACCACGCCTTCCAGCCGCGAATCGAAGATCGCGCTGGGTCCGATGGCCGTCAGGCTCAGCACGATGGAGGCACTTTCGTCGAACACCGCGGCTGCCATCGCGCTGACCCCTGACACGGCACCGCCGCTGACCCGGCTGACGCCGTGCTGGCGGATCTGCGCCAGCTCGGCATCGAGTACCGAATCGATCTTCAGCCGGGCTCTGCCGGACACCGATGCGCCCTTCGTCCGCTGCTCGGACGCATGTTCATCGGCCAGCGCAGCCAACACCGTCTCGCGGGGCAGGTAGGCAGCAAACAGCAGGCCGGACGCGGTGCCGCGCAGGCTCATCACCGTGCCGTGCCGCATGTTCACGTGAACGGCCGACGGGGCCTCGGCGATGCGCACCATCGTCGGACCACGGTTGCCCCACACCGCGATGCCCACGGTATGGCCCAGGGTCTGCGCGAGGTCGAACATCATGGGCGTGGCCAGGCGAACCGGGTCGAACTGCTGCAGGCTGAACAGCCCCAGTTGCATCGCCAGCGGCCCCAGCCCGTAACGGCCGGATTCGGCGTCCTGAGTGATCAAACCCAGCTTGCCGAAGCTGACCAGATAGGGGTGGGCCTTGGCCGGCACCATGCCCGCGTCTCGGGCCAGGTCTTTCAGCGCCATCGGCTGGCCGTGGTGCGCCAGCGCCAGCAGCAACTGGCCGCCGACTTCGACACTTTGAATGCCGCGCTGGCCGCGCTCCGGGGCGGGCTTCTGTATCGAAGGCAGCGGGAGATGTGGTGGCACATACGGTGGCACAGGCGGCGGCACGGGCAGCGCTGTTTTTCGTGACGACGGCATCGTTGCGGGTTTCTACTTAACCTAATGAATTAGACATTAACGAACTGGCTGATTAAAATCAAGCCCGAAGTTCGGTAAGCGTCGATCCGTTCGTTGTCGAGTCGTTTGGAGTTTTCCCATGAGCAAGGCATTTGCGTCCCAGGCCGACCTTGAAGAAAAGAAGGTCAGCTTCACCAAGCTGTCCGACAACGCCTACGCCTACACCGCCGAGGGCGACCCGAACACCGGCGTGGTCATCGGCGACGACGCGGTGATGGTGATCGACACGCAGGCGACGCCGGTGATGGCGCAAGACGTGATCCGGCGCATCCGCGAGGTCACCGACAAGCCGATCAAGTACGTGGTGATGAGCCACTACCACGCGGTGCGCGTGCTCGGCGCGTCGGCCTACCAGGCGCAGCACATCATCGCCAGCCAGGACACGCGCGACCTGATCGTCGAGCGCGGCGCGCAGGACATGAAGAGCGAGATCGAGCGCTTTCCGCGCCTGTTCCGCGCGGTCGAGACCATCCCCGGGCTGACCTGGCCCACCATCACCTTCAAGGGTGAAATGACGCTCTGGCTCGGCAGCCTGGAGGTCAGGCTGATGCAGGTCGGCCGCGGCCACACCAAGGGCGACACCATCGCCTGGCTGCCGCAGCAGAAAATCCTGTTCAGCGGTGACCTGGTCGAGTTCGACGCCACGCCGTATGCCGGCGACGCCTACTTCAGCGACTGGCCGCAGACGCTCGACAACCTGGCTGCGATGCAGCCTTCCGCGCTGGTGCCCGGCCGCGGTGCCGCGCTGACCACGCCTGCGATGGTGCAGGCCGGCCTGGCCGGCACGCGCGCCTTCGTCAGCGACCTGTACGCCAGCGTCAAGGCCGGTGCTGCGGCGGGCAAGGACTTGCGCAACATCTACCGTGACACGCACGCCGCCCTGAAGCCGAAGTACGGCCAGTGGGTGATTTTCGACCACTGCATGCCGTTCGACGTGACGCGCGCGCTCGATGAAGCCACCCAGCACCCGGACCCGCGCATCTGGACGGCAGAGCGCGACAAGGCGATGTGGGAATCGCTGGAGGTTTGAGCGCGATGGGTGCGCGCATGGACACTGATTTTCAGTCGCTCGAGTTCGAATACGAAGCCTCGCCGGACCAGCGCGCGGCCACGCCCGCCTTGCACCCAATCGTGATCGTCGGTGCCGGTCCGGTCGGGCTGACGCTGGCCATCGACATGGCGCAGCGCGGCGTGCGGGTGCTGCTGCTCGACAACGACCACAGGCTGTCCAGCGGCTCGCGCGCCATCTGCTTCGCCAAGCGCACATTGGAAATCTTCGACCGGCTCGGCCCCGGCGAGCGCATGGTGCGCAAGGGTGTGTCGTGGAACGTCGGCCACGTCTATTTCAAGGACGCGCCGGTCTACAGCTTCAACCTGCTGCCCGAGGCCGATCCGGGCCGCGAGCCGACGCAACAGCGGCCCGCTTTCATCAACCTTCAGCAGTACCACGTCGAAGGCTTGCTGGTCGAGCGCGCGCTCGAACTGCCGAACATCGAAATGCGCTGGAAGAACTCGGTGATCGGCGTGCAGCAGCACAGCGATGCTGCGGTGCTGACCATCGACACGCCCGACGGCCCGTACACACTCCACGCCGGTCACGTGGTGGCCTGCGACGGTTCGCGCTCGGCCGTGCGTTCGCTGATGGGGCTGGAAAGCAAGGGCCGGGTCTTTCGCGACCGCTTCCTGATCGCCGACGTTCGGATGGACGCCGACCTGCCGGAAGAACGCCGCTTCTGGTTCGATCCGCCGTTCCACCCCAACCAGAGCGTGTTGCTGCACAAGCAGGCCGACGGCATGTGGCGCATCGACTTTCAGTTGGGCTGGGACGCCGACCCCGAGCGCGAGCGCGACCCGGCCCACATCGCACCGCGCGTGCGTGCGCTGCTCGACAGCATCGGCGCGGGTGGCGTCAACTTCAGCATCGGCTGGGCCAGCGTCTACACCTTCGCCTGCCAGCGCATGCAGCGCTTCCGCCACGGCCGCGTGATCTTCGCTGGCGACGCTGCGCACGGCGTGTCGCCGTTCGGCGCGCGCGGTGCCAACTCGGGCGTGCAGGACGCCGACAACCTCGGCTGGAAACTGGCGCTCGTCAGCCAGGGCCGGGCACCCGACGCCTTGCTCGACAGCTACGCGAGCGAGCGTGAAATCGCCGCCGACGAGAACATTCTGAACAGCACCCGCGCCACCGACTTCATCACGCCGAAGAGCGAGGTCAGCCGACTGTTCCGTGACGCGGTGCTGGCCCTGTCGCGCCACCATCCTTTCGCCCGCAGAATCGTCAACAGCGGTCGCCTGTCGGTGCCGACCACGCTGCACGGATCGGTGCTGAACACGCCGGATGCCGATTTGTTCGCGGGTGCCATGGTGCCCGGGGCCGCGGCGCTTGACGCGCCGCTGCTGCGCGATGGCCGGCTGTCGTGGCTGCTGCGCGAGTTGGGGCCTGACTTCACGCTGCTGGTGTTCGGTGAGCGGCCTTCGTGGGTCGATGCGCCGGGGTTTGCAACCGTGGTTGTCGGTGACGACGGGTGGCGCGATGCCAGCGGTTGTGCCGCCGAGCGCTACGACGCGCTGCCCGGCACCGCCTACCTGATCCGCCCCGACCAGCACGTCTGCGCCCGCTGGCGCGCACCCACCGCGGCGCGGGTGCAGGACGCGCTGCGCAAGGCCACCGCGTCATGCTGAACACGCAGCCCAATCTGGACGCGCCGGACGACTTCTACGAAGCCCTCATCGACGCGCACCGCGAGTTGTCCGCCGACCAGAGTCAGCAGCTCAATGCCCGGCTGATCCTGCTGCTGGCCAACCACATCGGGCGCTTGGGCGTGCTGAAGCAAGCCTTGCAGGCCGCGCGTGACAGTACCCTCGGTGATGTGCCACAGGAGGCCACTGCATGACCTTGAAATACCAATCCGGCTTCGGCAACGAGTTCGCGAGCGAAGCCGTCCCCGGTGCCTTGCCTGCAGGCCGCAACAGCCCGCAGGCCGTCGCGCTGGGCCTGTACGCCGAGTTGCTGAGCGGCACCGCGTTCACCGCGCCGCGGGCCGACAACCGGCGCAGCTGGCTGTACCGCAGCCAGCCGTCGGTGGGGGTGGCCGGCTATGCGCTGCTGCCGCAACCTTGGTTGAAGACGGGGGCGCGTGACGGCGTGGCCGCGCCGCCCGACCCGATGCGCTGGGCCGCATTGCCGATTCCCGAGCTGGCCGAGCAGCCGCTGGACTTCATCGACGGCCTGCGCACGATGGTGGTCAACGGCGATGTCGAGATGCAGACCGGCATGGCGGCGCATGTCTACCTCGTCAATCGCTCGATGACGCGGCGCGCCTTCGTCAACGCCGACGGCGAAATGCTGCTGGTGCCGCAGCTCGGCAGGCTGACCGTCCGCACCGAGTTCGGCGTGCTCGAAGTGGCCCCCGGCGAAGTGGCCTTGCTGCCGCGCGGCGTGGCGTTCAGCGTGGCGGTGGACGGGCCGTCGCGTGGCTACGTGTGTGAAAACTACGGCGCGCATTTCAGGTTGCCCGAACTCGGCCCGATCGGCAGCAACGGGCTGGCGAACGCACGCGACTTTCTGGCACCGGTGGCTGCGTTCGACAGTGCGGCGGGGTCGGCCGCCGAGCCGTGGCAGATCGTCAAGAAATACGCCGGCAGCCTGTGGGCGGCTGGTGCTGCGTCGTCGCCGTTCAACGTGGTGGCGTGGCATGGCAACCTGGCACCGCTGAAGTACGACACCGCGAACTTCATGGTGATCGGGTCGATCAGTTTCGACCACCCCGACCCGTCGATCTTCACCGTGCTGACCTCGCCCAGCGACACGCCGGGCACCGCGAACTGCGATTTCGTGATCTTTCCGCCGCGCTGGCTGGTGATGGAGGACACCTTTCGTCCGCCCTGGTATCACCGCAATTTCATGTCCGAATT
>JANNEI010000485.1:0-1540 GCA_031378565.1 Burkholderiales bacterium | reverse complement strand
GGCTTCGGCCGGCGCGGCGCCACCGACTGGGTGCGCCAGGCGGTCGAGATCGCCAAGCAGATGCCCGGCACGCCGGTCAAGCTGATCTGGTCGCGTGAAGAAGACATGCTGCACGGCCGCTACCACCCGGTCACGCAGTGCCGGCTCACGGCCGGGCTGGACGCGCAGGGCAACGTCAGCGGGCTGCACATGCGCATTTCCGGCCAGTCGATTTTGGCCAGCGTGGCCCAGCATATGATTCGCGATGGCCGCTACCCGGTGGTGTTCCAGGGACTGAATGCCAGCGGGCCCGAGGCGTCGATCGGCTACACCTTCCCGAACCTGCTGATCGACCACGCGATGCGCAACCCGCATGTGCCGCCGGGCTTCTGGCGCGGCGTGAACCTGAACCAGAACACGATTTACCTCGAATGCTTCATCGACGAGATGGCGCATGCGAGCGGGCAGGACGCGCTGGCGTTCAGGCGCAAGCTGATGGTCAATCACCCGAAGCATCTGGCGGTGCTGAACGCCGCCGCCGAACGCGCCGGCTGGGGCCAACCCGCGGCCAAGGGCGTGTTCCGCGGCCTGGCGCAGACGATGGGCTTCGGCAGTTATGTGGCGGCCTGTGCCGAGGTGTCGGTCAGCGACGCCGGTGTGTTGAAGGTCCACCGCATCGTCGCCGCCACCGACCCGGGCTACGCGGTGAACCCGCAGCAGATCGAGGCCCAGGTCGAGGGTTCGTTCGTCTACGGCCTGTCGGCGGCGCTGTATGGGGAGTGCACGGTGAAGGGCGGGCGCATCGAGCAGGAAAACTTCAACACTTACCAGGTGCTCAGAATGGACGCGATGCCGACGGTCGAAACCATCACGATGGGCTCGGGCGGCTTCTGGGGCGGCGTGGGCGAGCCGACGATTGCGGTGGCCGCACCGGCAGTGCTGAACGCGATCTTCGCGGCCACCGGCAAGCGCATCCGCGACCTGCCGCTGAAGAACCACAGCCTCGCAAAAGCGTGAAACGGCGCTGGCGCGTCGGCGGCTTGGCGTGGGCGATGTGCGGACTGATCGGGCAGACGATGGGGCAGGTGACGGCGCAGCTGACCGCACCATCTGCCCCACCGCTCACCAGCTTCGAGGTGGTCGGCGACGCGATCGTGCAGCCGCTGACCGACGTGCCCGGCGACGCGGCCCGCGGGCGCAGCATCGTCGTCAGCCGGCAGACCGGCCTGTGCCTGCTGTGCCACAGCGGGCCGTTTCCGCAAGAGCGCTTTCAGGGCACGCTGGCACCCGACCTGGCCGGCGCGGGCACGCGCTGGACGGCAGGCCAGTTGCGTTTGCGCCTGGTGGATGGGCGGCGGCTGAACCCGGCCACGCTGATGCCGTCGTACCATCGCGTCGACGGCCTGACGCGGGTCGGCATGGCCTGGCAGTCGCGGCCGATGTTGACCGCGCAGCAGATCGAAGACGTGGTGGCGTTTCTGCAAACGCTGCGCGAGTGACGCGGCACCACGGCACAACATGAAACCCGGATTGACGTTGAAGTCGAGTTCAAACTTCAGTT
>JANNEI010000601.1:0-2781 GCA_031378565.1 Burkholderiales bacterium | reverse complement strand
GCGCACCACATCGGCGGCGCTGTAGCTGCGGTGAATGCCCTTCCAGCGCGGGTTTTCGGCCCAGTCTTTGGCCAGCGCTGCGGCTTGTTGTTCACGGGTCGGTTGGGTCATCGAAAACTCCTGTGGGTGAGAGGAAAGTTGCGAAACTGATGCTGCTCAGAATACTTCAGACCCCGAACCCTGCGAACACTTATGTCTTATATAAGACATAAATTTATGTTCAATAAAATCAACAGCTTGTGAGCCGAGTTGCATGATGCGGAACAGAACTCTTTGTCGTGAAATGAAATGCGGCGGCGCAGCATGCCGGCGTTTCGCGATGCGGAACAATGAGTGCAAATGGTGAAATGGCGACACAGGTGTGAGCCCAGCACTATCATCCCGCCGCTGTGTGACCCTGGGTAGGACCGATGACCACGTTCGCATTCCTGTCCGACAACTCTTTCCTGAAAGTGGCTGCCGCCAGCGCCGCCACGCCGTACGCCGTGGCGGGCATTGCCTGGGACGGCAGCGTCACCAACCGGCCTGGTGCCCGCTTCGGCCCGCGCGCCATCCGCGACGCCAGCCACATGCTGTGCGACGCGGTTCACCCGCACTTCGACACCACACCGATCGGCCTGCTGGGCGAAGCCGGTGACCTGCCGCTGCCCAACACCAGCATCGAGCGCATGCGGGCCGCGCTGACGCAGCATGTGGATCGCCTGATCCGCGCGCACCACATGGCCTGGCTGGGCGGCGACCACTCCATCACGCTGCCGCTGTTGCGCGCCTACAAAGCCTGGCTGGGACGGCCGCTGGCGGTGATTCATTTCGACGCGCACTGCGACACCTGGAAAGACCATTTCGGCGAGCCCAGCGGCCACGGAACCTGGGTCTATGAGGCGATGCAGAAAGGGCTGGTCGTCAACGAATGCTTCACGCAGATCGGCATTCGGTCGTCCGGCGTTCGCGAGGCGCGCGAGTACGTGCGTGACCAGGGAGGCCAGATTTTCACGGCGCGCGGCTTGCGCGGGCTCGACGGCCCGGCACAGTTGCAGCCGATGCTCGGCGCCATTCGCGAGCGCCTGGCCGCACACGGCAACCCACCCGTCTATTTGAGCCTGGACATCGACTGCCTGGACCCGGCCTTCGCCCCTGGCACCGGCACGCCCGAACCCGGGGGCATGACGACCAACCAGGTGCTCAGCATCCTGGAAGAACTGGCCGACCTGCCGTTCGTGGGGATGGACTGTGTCGAGGTGTCACCGCCCTACGACCACGCCGAATTGAGCAGCCAGGCCGCCGCCGCCTTCGTGTGGACCTACCTGTGCGGGCGCATTGCGCAGGCATCGCAACCGCCGCGCGCTGAGCAGATCTAGCGGACTTCGAGCGCCGTGGTTTTCTTCACCGTGCGCAGCACCAGCATCGAATTGGAGCGGACCACGCCGGGCAGGTGCTCCAGCACCAGGGTGTGGAAGCGCTCCAGATCGGCAGCGTCGCAGTAGGTGAAGCGCAGCAGGTAGTCGTTGGTGCCGGCCACGTAGAAGCAGTCGAGGATTTCCGGCACGTTGCGCACCGCCTTTTCAAACGCGGCCATCGCCGCCTGCGTCAATTTCTCCAGATTCACGATGGTGAAACTGGTGCCAGGCTGGCCCACGGCCTTCGGGTCGATCAGGGCCACGTACTGCGCGATCACGCCCGCATCTTCGAGTGCCTTGACACGCCGCAGGCAGGCGCTGGGCGACAGATGAACCCGCTCGGCGAGGTCGACGTTCGAGATTTTCCCCTCGGCCTGAAGCACTGCCAGAATGGCGCGATCAATCGCATCCAATTTCACTTTCTCGGCTGCATCTCGCATATTCTTCTGAAACTGGTAGACGGATTCGCATGATATTGCGAATGCTGGTGGCAACCCTGAGTCATTGCGCAAGCAAATTTCGTCCGTCCGACACTAGACTTCGTGACGCTTCTTTTTCGCTTCACTCATTGCACCGTCAACGGTGCCCCGCGAAAGACCACCATGTACAAAGACCTCGACGCCTACTGGATGCCCTTCACTGCCAACCGGCAGTTCAAGCAGGCACCGCGCCTGCTGGCGCGTGCCGAAGGCATGCATTTCTGGACGCCAGAGAACCGGCAGATCCTCGACGGCATCGCCGGTCTGTGGTGCGTGAATGCGGGCCATGCGCGGCCGAAGATCGTCAACGCGATTCGCGAACAGGCCGGCGAAATGGACTTTGCCCCGCCGTTCCAGATGGGCCACCCGAAGGCCTTCGAACTGGCGCAGCGGCTGGTGGAGTTGACGCCTGAAGGTATCAACCGCGTTTTCTACACAAACTCGGGTTCCGAGGCGGTCGAGACGGCGCTGAAGATGGCGATTGCCTACCACCGCGTGCGCGGCGAGGGCGCACGCACAAGGTTGATCGGACGCGAGCGCGGCTACCTCGGCGTCATCTTCGGTGGCATCTCGGTCGGCGGCTTCGTCGCCAACCGCAAGATGTTCGGCTCGCTGTTGGCCGGCGTCGACCACATTCGCCACACCCACGACCCGGCGCGCAACGCGTTCACCAAAGGGCAGCCCGAACATGGTGCTGAACTGGCCGACGATCTTGAGCGGCTGGTGGCGCTGCACGACGCATCGACCATCGCAGCGGTGATCGTCGAGCCGGTGGCGGGTTCCACCGGCGTGCTGGTGCCGCCCAAAGGCTATCTGGAACGGCTGCGCAGCATCTGCGACAAGCACGGCATCCTGCTGATCTTCGACGAAGTCATCACCGGGTTCGGTCGTGTGGGCTCGCCGTT
>JANNEI010000597.1:0-2841 GCA_031378565.1 Burkholderiales bacterium | reverse complement strand
GCCGGTCGGCATTCATCGCCAGGCACATCGAACAGCCGGGCTCGCGCCACTCGAAGCCCGCAGCGCGGAAGATCACGTCCAGGCCTTCGCGTTCGGCCTGCAGCTTCACGAGGCCCGAGCCCGGCACCACCATCGCCAGCTTCACGTTCGGTGCCACCTTGGCCCCGAGCTTGCGGACCACCGCCGCCGCTTCGCGCATGTCTTCGATGCGCGAGTTGGTGCACGAGCCGATGAACACCTTGTCGATCAAAATGTCGGCAATCGGCTTGTTCGGCTCCAGGTTCATGTAGGCCAGCGCCCGCTCGATGGCGTCGCGCTTGCTCGGGTCTTTCTCGCGTTCGGGGTCGGGCACGCGCTCATCGATGGCCAGCACCATCTCGGGCGAGGTGCCCCAGGTGACCTGCGGCTTGATCTGCGACGCATCGAGTTCGACCACGGCGTCCCACACCGCATCGGCGTCGGATTGCAGGCCGCGCCAATAGGCCATCGCCTGCTCCAGCTCGACGCCTTTGGGGGTGAAGGGCCGGCCCCTGACATAGGCGAGTGTGGTCTCGTCGACCGCGATCAAACCCGCTCGCGCCCCGGCCTCGATGGCCATGTTGCACACCGTCATGCGGCCTTCCATGCTCAGCGCGCGGATGGCCGGGCCGGCAAACTCGATCGTGTGGCCCGTGCCGCCCGCTGTGCCGATCTTGCCGATGATGGCCAGCACGATGTCTTTCGCGCCGCAACCCGGAGTCACCTGGCCGACCACGCGAATCAACAGGTTCTTGGCCTTGCGGGCCAGCAGCGTCTGGGTGGCCAGCACATGCTCGACCTCGCTGGTGCCGATACCGTGAGCGAGCGCACCGAATGCCCCGTGGGTGGATGTGTGCGAATCGCCGCAGACGACGGTCATGCCGGGCAAGGTGGCACCCTGCTCGGGGCCGATGACGTGCACGATGCCCTGGCGGTGATCGTTCATCTTGAACTGCGTGATGCCGAAGCGGTCGCAATTGGCATCCAGCGTGTCCACCTGCAGGCGTGAGATCGGGTCGGCGATGCCCAGCGAGCGGTCGGTGGTGGGCACGTTGTGGTCGCTCACAGCGAGGTTGGCCGAAATGCGCCACACCTTTCGCCCTGCCAGGTCGAGGCCGTCGAACGCCTGCGGGCTGGTGACCTCGTGCACCAGGTGGCGGTCGATGTAGAGCACGGCCGTGCCGTCGTCTTCGGTGTGAACGACGTGTTCGTCCCAGAGTTTGTCGTAGAGCGTGCGGCCCATGGTGGTGCGGTGCAAGGGTGTCTGCGGAGAAGCTGCGATTTTAGGCGATGCACGAGGCGAACACATCAGCGGTCGGACGGTCGGTACCCACAAGCAAGAAACCCCTGGTCCAAGAGCCAGGGGTTTCGTCAAGCGCACACAAGGTTTGGGGATTTCAGTCGTCGATCAGGCCCGCTGAGCGATCGGCATCACATCGCGCGGCGTGGACCCGCTGAACAGCTGGCGTGGACGGCCGATCTTGTATTCGGGGTCGCCGATCATCTCGTTCAACTGGGCGATCCAGCCGACCGTGCGGGCCAGCGCGAACACGGCCGTGAACAGCGAGGTCGGGATGCCGATGGCGCGCTGCACGATGCCGGAGTAGAAGTCGACGTTCGGGTACAGCTTGCGCGAGACGAAGTAATCGTCTTCGAGCGCAATCTTTTCAAGCGCCATCGCCAGCTTGAACATCGGGTCGTTCTCCAGGCCCAGCGCCTCCAGCACCTCGTGGCAGGTCTCGCGCATCAGCTTGGCGCGCGGGTCGTAGTTCTTGTAGACACGGTGGCCGAAGCCCATCAACTTGACATTGGAATTCTTGTCTTTCACCTGCTTGATGAACTCGCCGATCTTCTCGACACCGCCCATCTTCTGGACCTCTTCCAGCATGTTGAGGGCCGCTTCGTTGGCACCGCCGTGCGCAGGCCCCCACAGACACGCCACACCCGCCGCGATGGCCGCAAACGGATTGGTGCCCGAGCTGCCGCACAGGCGCACGGTCGAGGTCGAGGCGTTCTGTTCGTGGTCGGCGTGCAGGATGAAGATGCGGTCCATCGCGCGCACAAGCACGTCGTTCGGTTCGTACTCGGCGCACGGTGTGGCAAACATCATCCGCATGAAGTTGCCGGCGTAAGACAAGTCGTTCTTCGGGTAGATGTAGGGCTGGCCAACGGTGTACTTGTAGGCCATGGCCACCAGCGTGGGCATCTTCGCGATCAGGCGGATGGCCGAGATCTCGCGGTGGTGCGGATTGGTGATGTCGGTGCTGTCGTGATAGAAGGCCGACAACGCGCCGACCAGGCCGGTCATGATGGCCATCGGGTGTGCATCGCGCCTGAAACCACGCAGGAAGAACTGCATCTGCTCGTTGACCATCGTGTGATTCGTCACCAGCTTGGTGAAGTCGGCCTTCTGCGTCGGGTTGGGCAATTCGCCCTTCAGCAGCAGGTAGCAGGTTTCGAGGAAGTCGCAGTTCTCTGCCAGTTGCTCGATCGGGTAGCCGCGGTACAGCAGCTCGCCCTTGTCACCATCGATGTAGGTGATGGTCGACTTGCACGACGCGGTGGACAGGAAACCGGGGTCGTAGGTGAACTTGCCGGTCTGCCCGTAGAGCTTGCGGATGTCGATCACATCGGGGCCGATGGTGCCCTTGAAGATCGGCAAGTCCATGCTGGGGCTGCCATCGGAGAACGACAGGGTGGCTTTCACTTCAGAAGGAGTCATGGTCGTTCCTTGAAACACGGGTGGAAGATTTTGTGCACAGCGCCTTGCGAAGACTCGTTCACCGGGGCGTGCGCAGCAGGCGCAACACTGCCAGCACATCG
>JANNEI010000569.1:0-2299 GCA_031378565.1 Burkholderiales bacterium | reverse complement strand
CAGCGCCTTCGCGGTGCCGTTCAGCCCCGAGTAGCCGGAGGTGTTGACGGCGTTCAGGTAGGTGTAGGCCTCGGCCGGCACATAGTTCTTCAACATCGGGTTGTTGAAGACGTTGCCCAGATTGCGCATGCCGTTGATGCTTTTGAGCTGGTCTCCCAACTGGGTGATCTGCTGAACCTGATTCTCGATCTCGGTCACATCGTTCAAGACCTGGAGGATGGTGTGAATGAGGTTGGCGATGTCCATCACGGGAATGCCCTGCGCTCGGGCGTTGCCGACACCCAGGGTGCCAGCGACGAGGCAAGTGGCAGCGGCGAATTTGAGTCGAGGCTTCATGTGACGCTCCTTCGGTTGGTTGACGACTAGGCCCGGCCGCGAAGCGCGGCGAGCTTGTAGGCTGCGGTTCGCACCGCCCCGTAACCCTGGCGGACCACGGCGCCGGCGCTGGCCGCCATGGTTCCTGCGAATCGACCGGTGGCCGCAGCGGCCGCGCCGGTGGCTCGGCCTGCCGCGTGCGGCAGACCGGCGCCGGCACGAACAACGCCGCCGGCTGCCGCTGGGCCGGCGCCGCGTGCGGCGGAAGCCGAGCGCAGGCCACCGACCATCATGGCGTTCTGGACCATCTGAATGCCTTGCTGGATGGCGGCGCCACCGGTGAGCGCCGAGGCGAGGCTGGGTGCCTGGAAGCAGATGATGGCCATGAGGATCATCACGACGCAGTACCGAAGACTCTCGCCTACGACATTGAAGGTCGGACCCAGAAAACCGCCGTTGTCTTGGATGACACGAACCATGGCCTGACCCATATAGACGCTCAGGCCGAGCGCGAAAAAGGCGAACCAGGTCAGCACGACGGCGTTCAAGATCATCGACAGCCAGCTGTCGAAGAATCGCGCTGTCGGCCGCCAGGCCAGGCACAGGATGAAGATAGGCCCGATCGCAATGACGAACGTCAGGAACAGTTTGGCGAGCGTCACAACGAAGAGCGCGATACACAAGAACACCACATTGCCGATCGAGCACACGACTGCCGCCAGGAGCAAGTCCAACCTTGTGATGCCTGCATCCTTCAACAGGTCCAGGACGAGCTGGCTGGCTTTGTCGTTGAAGGCATCGAGCAAGGCATACGGGGACGTGATGGTCAGTGGGTCTGCTGCGGCCGGCAGGAAGGTGGTTGCGACACCGGTGGCAAGCGCATCGGCCGTGTCCGAGACGTTCGTGATGTAGAAGCCGGCCTGAAGTGCAAACGCGAGTACGAGACCAATCTTGAAAACCTTCCACAGGAAGGTCGGGACAGTTTCAGAAACCTCGTTCCGGAGAACGGCCCACCCGTAGAGTGCGACCCACAGCGTCATCGAAGTAAGCGCGATGGGCGCGATTGCCGTCATTAGCGTCGACACGACTCCGAGCACATAGGTGCTCAGAATCGAGTTGAACTGTGCGCCGACCCAGGTGAACACGGTTTCTCCTTCGCCTTACTGCACTGCGCTGGTTGGCAGACTCTTCGTGCTGACGCACTTGCTGGCCACGTCTGGGTACTGACACTGCATCCATTGAGAACTCGTCTTCACGATCCAGAGGCGTGAGCGTTTCTCAGTGCCGTAGGTCGATGGGCGGCATGTTCCTGGCCGCGCATAGATTTCTGTGCACTCCACCAGCCCGTCGGCCGTCTCAACCATCAGCCAGCCGCCCCCGGCGCAACCGGCTTGCGCTGCTGGACATGGCTTGCCAATTGGCACGGATGGCAATGGCGGCGTCTCGACTCGCTTCTTCCCGTCCGGCATCACCTTGACGGCCTCGTTGCCCTTGACGAACTGCGCGAGTGCCGTCGAAGCCCCGACGACCAGCGCTGCGAACACGACGATGAGCTGAACGACTTTCATACTGCGCTCCTGGAGGTTCGAAACTTGCGATCGTGAACCTCAGAAAGCAGAACGGGAAGCCATTGAAACGGATCGTCACCATGCCGTTCGCGCACCGAATCCAGCATGGCCACGTTGTCCGTGGTGCCCGACAGCACGGTGATGAAGTCATCGAGGCCGGCAAGGTCCAATTCGCAGATCGCGCTGGCATGGCCTTGCTTGACGAGGAAACGCCGGCCGCCTTGCGCGCCCAGGCTGCGGACGATCTCGAACTCAGCCTGGCTGAGGCCGAAGCCTTCGACGTATTCCTCGCGCACTGCCTCGGGGTTGGCCAGGAAGATCTTCGTCACGCTCTGCTCGATCATCGTCCGCCCGATGGGGTGGCGCAGCACATCGGACGGGCTCTGCGTGTCGAAGATGCCCAGGCCGTTCTGTTT
>JANNEI010000558.1:0-2774 GCA_031378565.1 Burkholderiales bacterium | reverse complement strand
CCATTTCCTCGGTGAACGGAATGCCTTTTTCAAGCAAGGCCAGCTTGACCTTGTTGTAGTAGTTCGAGATTGAAAATCCGCACAGCACGATCATCGAAGTCTCCTGTTTTCGGGTCTGCGAAGTCTATGCCGCGCCTGCGTGCCGACCTGCCGCGCAGGTGACAATTGCCGCCATGGCGAACTTCACCGACAAGCTGTGCCCGCGCGACGAACTGCCTGCGCGCATCGCTTCACTGCCGCGGCCGGTGGTGTTCACCAATGGCGTGTTCGACATCCTGCACCGCGGCCACGTCAGCTACCTGGCGCAGGCGCGCGCGCTCGGTGGCAGCCTGGTGATCGGCCTGAACAGCGACGCGTCGGCGCGCGGCCTGGGCAAGGGGCCGGACCGCCCGCTGAACGTCGAGCTGGACCGCGCCTGCGTGCTGGCCGCGCAGGAGAGCGTCAGCCTCGTCACGCTGTTCGACGAAGCCACACCGCTCGAATTGCTGAAGCTCGTGCGGCCGCAGCTCTACGTGAAGGGCGGCGACTACGACATCGAATCGCTGGCCGAGACGGCACTGGTGCGAAGCTGGGGCGGGGATGCAACAGCGCTGGGTTTTGTCGACGGTTACTCGACCACCGCGCTGGTCAGGCGCATTCGCTCATGACGGCGTGCTGGGCTTGAAGTCCGGCACCTCCAGCCTGACGCCGAAGCGCTCGCGCTCGCGTTGCGCCGGGAAGGCGATTTCACGCTCCACCCAGTGCCTGAACTTCAGGGCAGCGGGTTTCGACTCGGTGCGCAGGTGCGCCACCAGAGCGTCGTCTGCCAGGTGCGGCACGGCGGGTCGGCCCATCAGGCTGTAGCCGTTCGGGTAGGTCAGCGAAAGCGCCGCCGTGCTGGCGGTGAAGCCGGTGACCCTGCGCACGTCGTCGACACGCACCCAGCGCCGGTGTCGCTCGTCGGTGATGACCTGGATCGGCGTGCCACGGTAGGCGTGGTAGTGGCCTTCCACCGGCTTCCACACCTGTTCGCGCATCTTCTGTTTCAGCTCGCTGGCCAGCGCCAGCAGCGGGTGCGGCAGCAGCACAGCCAGCAGCAGCAACACAGGCGCCAGCCCCCAGACCCCGGCCCAGCGCCACGCCAGCCAGCCGAGACCCACGCAGCCGAGCAGGCGCCACGCGAGCGACAGCAGGACGGATGTCATGTCCTGCGCGCCGGCCGGTTCACGATCACGATGCCCGCCGCCACCGTCAGCAGGGCCAGCACCAGGCGCACTGTGATCGGCTCGTTCAACAACAGCGCGCCCATCGCCAGGCCGAACACCGGTGTCAACAACGTGAACGATGCGAGCTGGGTCGCCCGGTAGTGGCGCACCAGCCAGAACCAGAACAGGTAGCTCGCCGCGCTGACCACGACCACCTGGAACCCCATCGAGGCCCAGACCAGCGGTGACAGATCGCGCGGCCACGGCGTGCCTTGCAGCAGGGCGGCTGCGGTCAGCGCCACGCCGGAAATCGCCAGCTGGTAAAGCAGGGTCTTTTCGGCCGACGCATGCCCCAGCGCGCTGCCGCGAATGACCAGCGTGGTGGCACCCCACAACACTCCGGCCGCGATGCCGAGCGAGTCGCCGAGCCACTGACGCGGACCCGCGGCGGGCTGGGTGAAGCCCTCTGCGAACGCCGACGCCACGCCGGCAAATGCGGCGGCCAGTCCGGCCAGTTGCCAGCCCGACAGCCGCTCCGACTTCGCGATGAACGGCATGCCCAGCGCCACCACGAACGGCGACAGGTAGATGAACACCGCCATTCGCGATGCCGTGGTGTATTGCAGGCCGATGAAGATGCAGGCGAACTCGGCGGCGAACAGCGCACCGGCCAGCAGGCCGCCGGGCAGGCTGCCATCGCTGGTCCACAAGGGAATGCCGCGCCAGCGGGCCCACAGCCACACCAGCAGCGCGCCGCCGACCGAGCGAATGGCGGCCTGCTGCAAGGCCGGCACTTCGGGCATCGCCACCTTCGCGGCGACCTGGTTCAGGCCCCACAGAAAGCACAGCGCGACCAGGCTGACCACGGCCAGCCGGTCGAGCCGGTCGAGCCTGGAATTGCGCTGGGGCGGCGCGGCGAGCACGTGGTCAGTCATCGTGCGTCGTGCGGTGTGCGGCGGTGTGCGGTGCGCCAGCGATGCCACGCCTGTGCCGCCAATCCAGCCAGCCCGCCGGCCACCACGCCGCTGACATGCGCCATCGGTGCCACCGCAATGTCCCAGCCCGGCGGGTGGCTCAGCGGCCCGGCCCACGGCGTTTCGCTCATCACCTTGAGCAGCACGATGAGCAAGGTGGCCGCGCCGACCGGTCGCTGCGTGCGCGTGCCTTCAAACACCAGATGCACAGACACCACCACGACCCCGGCATGCAGCACGCCGGACAGGCCGCCGTACTGAAGCAGCGCGGGTTGAATCAACAGACCGAACTGCGTCAGCGGCCAGGCGACGGCCCACGCCACGACGCTGCGCAGCGGCGCGCGGGCGGCCCAGCCCAGCGCGCCGACGAGCAGAGTGCCTGCCAGGTTGGCCATCAAATGAAGGCTGCTGTAGTGAACGAACACGGCGCTCCAGGCGCGCCAGGGTTGGCTGAAAGCCAGTTCCGGTTGCCACCCCCAGCGCGTTTGGTCGGCCTGCCACGCCAGCATCGAGCCGAGCATCAGCAGGGCGCTGAGCGCGAGCCATTGCGATATGGCGCTGCGCGGCTCGCGTCGGTGTGCCGCGTTGCTTGAGCGCGGGCCGGGGCCGTGTGTGT
>JANNEI010000525.1:0-2264 GCA_031378565.1 Burkholderiales bacterium | reverse complement strand
CATTCGGTCGACACGTTGATGGACAAGGCCACGGCGCAGGCGATCTGGCAGCAGCACCTTCCGGCCAAACTGGTCAAGCTCTACCCAATCAGAAAATGGGGCTTCGTCAGCCAGGTCGAGGGCGGCTTCGACGACGGCAAGGTGTGCGTGGTGACGGCCCGCGCGATGATGCTGCCACGCAGCGGCAAGACGCTGGTTTTTCAGCCGGCACACACTGCCACAGCGTTTGCGAGTCAGACCGGGGCCACGATGGCACAGTGCAAGGCGCTGGCGAAGTCGAAGCTGAACGACGCCGTCGCGGCCATCGAATCGACGCTGGTGGCGGCGCGCTGAGCCCGGCTGCGGTCAAGCGCCCAGTGAACTGTCGACACCGGCCAGCCGGCGCTCGGCGCGTTCGACATCGCTGCTGAGCCGCCCGGCCAGCAGCTCGATCAGATGGAAGCCGAAGGCCGGGTTCTGGTAGTAGAGCTGCTTGACGGTGCTTTCGTGAATCTCCAGCACGGTGCAGGCGGTCACGCAGCGCACCGTGTGCGTTCGCATGCGGCTCGGCGAAAACAGCGCAATCTCACCGAAGATGCGGCCCGCCTGCAGCGGCTGGCCGATTTCAGCCAGCTCCATTTCTCCGTCTGCGAGCAGGTGCAATCGGTCGGCCGTGTCGCCCTTGTTGAACAGCACGTGGCCCGCCTTCAGTTTGCGCACCTTCATGTACGGTTTGAGCCACAGCGAGGCCAGATCGGCCGCGGCGGCGGCACGCCTCACGCGACGTGTCAGCCGCGTCACCTCGACCGCCCGATAAATGTTGATCGGCAGCAAGGTCAAGGCGATCAGGAAGGTGATGGCGGAAGGGTGCAGCGCGCCGTACAGCATCAACCCCACGTTGCTGCCCACGGCCAGCCAGCGAAGCGGCATCATGGTTCGCATCAAGGCACCGGCCATCACCATGCCGATGCCCACCGCCGCCGCCAGGTGGGCAAAGATTTGCAGCGGGGACGACAGGAGGCCTGCCAAAAACGCGCTGATCTGCGCGCTCGCCTGCGCTGCCAGTTCCGCGACGCTCATGCCGGCTCCAGCAGATGGGGTTGCGGTCGACGCCAAGCATCAACGCCGTTGAAAAGACACTTGCCACTTCGCATGACCATGCAACCCATTCCCGGTTTTGGTTAAAAGTCTACCGCCGCATGGGTCGCAGCTTAGCTCGCCACCAACCATGCACGAGCGCGGTCAAAACAGGCTTCGCCAACGGCTCGGTCGGAAGGCACATGGCTTGCGCGCACACACAATCGATTCCCCGTGCTGCAAACTCGACTGCGCTGGCAACACAGGGAGAACTCATGGCAAAAAGGTCGCTCGCGCAGGTCGGGTTTTCAGTCCTCGCACTCTTCACCGTGATGGGCGCACACGCGCTGGAGACAACGCGCTACGTCGTGCTGGCAGGCGACGGCAAGAAGGCAGGCGAACAGGTGGTCGAACGGTCGGACGACGGGCTGACGACGGTTCGCTTCATCTTCAAGAACAACGGTCGGGGACCGGAGCTCAGCGAGCGTTTGCGGGTGACCCCCGAGGGCGTGTTGGCCGAGTACGAGGTCAAAGGCGCGTCCACCTACGGCGCGCCGGTCGATGAGCGCTTCAAGCGCGACGCTGACAAGGCGCAGTGGCAGTCCACCTCCGAACGCGGCGCAACGACGGTCACCGGACCCGCGCTCTACATTCCGCTGAACGGCTCGTTCGAGATCGCCTCGATGAGCATCGCTGCGCTCGCCGCCAGCGCCGACGGCAAGCTGCCGCTGCTGCCGTCGGGCAGCCTGACCCAGCGGGTGCTCGGCGAGGTCGACCTGGCGAGCAACGGCCTGACCCGGCGCGTCCAGCTGCTGGCCCAGACCGGCGTCGGACTGACGCCCTCGTTCTACTGGGCAACCTCCGGCCCGAAGCCACGGCTCTTCGCGGCCATCTACCCCGGCTGGTTGAGCGCCATCGAAGAAGGCTGGGAGACCCACGTTGAACTGCTGACCGCGCGGCAGCTCGTCGCCGAAGGCAAGCTGCTGAAGGAGCTGGCCAGCCAGGCGCGCCAGCCGCTTCGCGGGCTCACGGTGGTCCGCAACGCGCGCATTTTCGACAGCGAAACGGCGCAGCTCGGTGCAGCCTCCGACATCTACCTGCTGCGAGGTCGCATCACCGCGATTCTTCCCGCTGGCTCGGCAGGGCGCAGCGCCGACAACGAGATCGACGCGGCGGGACGCGTGGTGTTGCCGGGGCTGTTCGACATG
>JANNEI010000521.1:0-7033 GCA_031378565.1 Burkholderiales bacterium | reverse complement strand
TACACCAGCATCACCGCGAAGATCGCGCCGGTCTGGATCGCGATGTCGAACACCTTGCTCTTGTCGTCGGTGAAGCCGAGCAGCGAACCCGCCAGGATCAGGTGCCCGGTGCTGGAGACCGGCAAGAACTCCGTCAGCCCCTCGACGATGCCCATGAGGGCGGCTTTGACCAACAGCGTGATGTCCAACGGCAGATCCCGGCAATGAAAGACGCGGGATGATAGCGGCGCGGTTCGCGGGGCCACTCCGCTTGACGCGGCCATGAACGCCGCCTACCGTTCAAACATCGCGGAGGTATCTGACATGCCCACGGTCGAGAATCCCACCCTCACACTCACCACGGTGAACAACGCAACCGAAGTCACGGTCACGTTCAACGCCGTGTTCACTGCGTTCGAGCGGCAACTGGCTGGCCTTGGAATGACGTTCCACCAGCACATCGACGTGATCGGAATCGACCCGCCGGGCAGTCTCACCGGAAGCGTGCTGATCGAGTTCCCGTTGACCAGCTTTGCAGTCACGGTGGGGCCGGGTTCGCAGACTATTTTTCGCAACGCGGTGATGACGACCCAGCGCGGGACATTCCAGGAAGACAACCAGTCAGGCGATGCGGACGAGATTCGTTGCAAGATTCGAATCCACTCGGTCGGGCTGCCGCTGGTGTTCACCCCGGACGTGTTCACCGATCAGAAGATTTTGCTGGGCTGATCGCACAAGCGCGCAACGCCGCCCCGCGCGCGCACTTCAGCGCCCGAGTGGCAGCAGCGTGACCTCGACCCCGCGCGACGTGACCGTCACCGCCCCCGGCCGGTAGCCCTTGCCTTCGGCGTTCTTCAGGTCTTCGGGCCTGAGGCGGTAGATCGGCAGGTCTTGCAGCAACTGCTCGGCCAGCAGGCTGCCGAACTTGTCGACCGCGGCCTTGGGCTGGTCGCGCAGGGTGTCGAACTGCAAACGCGTCACGCGCACCTGCGTCAGGCGGATGGACTGGCCGGGTTCGTCGTAGCGCAAGGCGTAGTCCAGCACGATCTGGCCGCGCGAACTGCGCGCCGTGCGGTTCAGGCTGCCGGTGAAATCGAGCTCGGTGCCGATGCGGTTGGACTCGGGCAGCAGCTTGATGCGCGGCGCTTCGACGCGAATGTTCAACTCCCCCAGCAGCTTTCGCTCGAGCGGAAACTGGCGTTCGATCTGCCGCGCCAGATCGGCTTCGGTCAGCGTGATGACGCGCGGCCCGATCACGCTGGCGCAGCCGGCCAGCCAGCCCGCCAGGGCGATCAAGCCGAGCCGGCGCAGACAAAGGACAAAAGTTGCTTTCATCGCCCGTAGCCTAAAGCCTCGGCCGCTTGCCAGCGGGAGCGGGCCGCGTGCGGTGGTAACCAAACCCTGCCCCGCCTGACCTGCACCGCGCCGAACGTCTGCCTTCGATTTGACGCCGAACGACATCGCAACCGACACTGCACCCGACCCCCTCAACGAGACCCAAAGCCGATGAACGAGCGCGCCAGCATCGAAGCAGCCATTGCGGCCTTGGAGGCACAGCGCGCTGTTCTCGGCGACGCGGTGGTCGACGTCGCCGTGGCACCGTTGCGTGCCAGGCTCGGGGGGCAGGAGGCTGAAGCGGCGCTGCCCACCCGCACGCAACAGCTCGAGCACGTGACGATCCTGTTCGTCGATGTCGTCGGCTCCACCGCGATCGGCCGGCAGCTCGATCCCGAGGACATCTCCGAGGTCATCGACACGGCGCTGGGCCGCTTCACGGCCGAAGTTCAGGCGCAGCACGGGCGGGTTCTGCAATTCACCGGCGACGGCTTGCTGGCGGTGTTCGGTGCCGCCGGTGCCGATGAGCACGGTGCCGAAAACGCGGTGCGCGCCGCGCTGGCCATCGTCGCGCAGGCGCGGCAACTGGCCGCGGAGGTCGAGCAAAAGCACCAGGTGGTGGGCTTCAACGTGCGCGCCGGCACCGACAGCGGGCAGGTGCTGCTGGGCAGCGGTGTGGACGCCGAGAACAGCATCCGCGGCAACGCCGTCAACCTTGCCGCGCGCATGGAGCAGTCGGCCCCGCCAGGCGGCGTGCGCATCAGCCACAACACCTACCGGCACATCCGCGGCGTGTTCGACGTGACCGAAGAGCCGGCACTGCTGGTGAAGGGAATCGACGCGCCGGTGCGCTCGTATCTGGTGCTGCGCGCCAAGCCACGGGCCTTCAGGGCGGCGGCGCGCGGCGTTGAAGGCCTGGAGACACGCATGGTGGGGCGCGACGCGCAGCTGGCCTTGCTGCAGGATGCGTTCGAGGCGCTTCATGCGCAGCCCGGCTCGATGGAAAGATCGCTGCGCTCGATCACGGTGGTGGCCGATGCCGGCGTCGGCAAGAGCCGGCTGCTGCACGAGTTCGAGAACTGGGCCGAGGCGCGACCCGAGCGCGTCCACCTTTTCAAGGGCCGGGCCCAGCCGCAAACCCGGCAACAGCCGTACGGCCTGATGCGCGACATGCTGGCATGGCGGCTGCAGATTGCCGACAGCGACAGTGCCGAGGCGGCGCGCCACAAGCTCGCCGCCGGTCTGGCACCGTTCTTTCAGGATGACGGCGACGAGCCGGTGCATCTGCTGGGCCACCTGCTCGGGCTCGACTTTTCCACCAGCCCGCACCTGCGGGGCATCCTCGGCGACCCGCAGCAGATTCGGGCGCGCGGCTTTCACGCTGCGGCGCAGCTGTTCCGGCGCATGGCAGCCGGCGCGGGAACGCCGAGCCTGCTGCTGCTCGACGACCTGCACTGGGCCGACGACGGCTCGCTCGACTTCATCCGCCACCTGATCGGCGTGAGTCGCGACCTGTCGATGCTGGTGGTCGCCTTCACACGGCCGCTGCTGCTCGACCACCGTCCCGACTGGGGCCGGGAGGACGCGAGCGCAACCCGCATCCAGCTGGTGCCGCTGGGCAGCACGCACAGCCGCGCGTTGGCCGATGAACTGCTGCAAGCGGTGGACGACGTGCCGGCAGGCCTGCGCGAACTCATCACCGGCAGCGGCGATGGCAACCCGTTCTTCATGGAAGAGATCGTCAAGATGCTGCTCGACGAAGGCACGATCGTGCCCACCGGGAGCGGGCGCTGGCGCGTCTCGGCGCAGCGCCTGCAAGCAGCGCGCGTGCCCACAACGCTGGCCGGTGTTTTGCAGGCGCGGCTGGCGGTGTTGCGCGCCGAGGAACGCATCGCGCTGCAGCAGGCGTCGGTGATCGGCTTCATGTTCTGGGACCAGGCGCTGGCGGCGCTGGACAGCGAGTCACCGCGGGCGCTGGACCGGCTGGCCGGACGCGAGTTCGTTGTCGCGCAACGCAGCAGCGCGTTCGAAGGCGCGCGCGAGTTCACCTTCCAGCACCACCTGATGCACCAGTTCACCTACGACTCGCTGCTCAAGCGCGACCGGCGCGTGTACCACGCCCGGGCTGCGGTGTGGCTGGCCGCGCTGGCCAGCGAGCGCGGCATCGAGTACCTGGGTGCCACCGGCGATCACCATGAGCGCGCCGGCCAGCCGCTGGAGGCCGCCAGCTACTACACGCGCGCCGCCGAAAGTGCTGCGGCGCGGGACGCGCGCGAGGCCGCAGTCGACTACGCGGGCCGGGCGCTGCCGCTGGTGGCTGCCGATGACCACGCCACGCGATGGCGGCTGATCGGCCTGCGCGAAAAGCTGCTCGCCAACCAGGACGATCGGCCCCGTCACAACGCCGACCTGGACGCGCTTCAGGCACTGGCCGAGGCGCTGGACGACGACGCCAAACGTGCCGAGGCCCTGCTGCGCCGCGCCTCGGCGCACACCGACCAGGGCGAGTACCGGCTGATCGACGCGGTGGCGCGGCAGGCCCTGGTATTCGCCGAGCGCGCTGGCGATGCGGTGACCGCCGCGCGCGCCTACGGCAAGCTGGCGGTGGCCAGCCGCAGGATGGGAGACTTTGTGGTGGCACGGCAGCAGGCGCAGACCGGCCTGGAACTGGCCCGCCAGTGTGGCGACCGCGCCGCCGAGGGCGCACTGCTGCGCAGCCTGTCGGCGATCTTGAACGAAGGTGGCGACTTGCTGGCCGGCCACGAACTGGAGTGGCAAAGCCTGGCCATCTGCCGCGAAACCGGCGACCGGGGCAGCGAGGCCAACGCGCTGAACGGCCTGGGCGACAGTTGCATCCGCCTCGGAAAATACGCTGCCGCGCGGCAGCACTTCGGCGAATGCCTGCGCCTGGCCGACAAGCTTGGCCGGCCGGACATCGAATGTTTGGCCAACATCAACCTCGCTGCCGTGTCGCACCTGCAGGGCGATCACGCGGCGGCGGTTGCGCAGGCCAGTGCCGCCGCAGCCATCGCGGTGGCCATCGGTGCGCGCGACCTCGAGGCCGCGGCCCTGCTCCCGCTGGGCCTGGCCCAGGTGGCGTTGCGCGACGACGATGCGGCGCGGATGTCGCTGACGCGCTCGCGCGATCTGTTCACGCTCAACGGCGGGCCGCACCTGGCGCTGGAGCCGACGGCTGGGCTGGCCCTGCTGAGCCTGGCGCAGGGAGACGCGGCGGGCGCGCTGGCCGAAGTGGACAGAATCCTGAGCCACCTGTGCGTCGGTGGCCGGCTCGACGGCACCGAAGAACCGTTCCGCATCCGGCTCGCCTGCCATCAGGTGCTGGCCAGCCTGGGCGACCCGCGAGCCGGCGACGTGTTGGCGGCCGCGCACGCAGAACTGCATCTGCACGCGCAGCGAATCACCGACGACGACACCCGGCAGCGCTACCTGCACGATGTGCCGCACCACCACACGATCGGCGTGGCGTGGGCCGCTGCGCATTTGCTGATCGACAAGGCTGTGCCGCCACTGGACAAGCCTCCGCCTTGACCCTCGGGGTGGCGAAAGCTACATTACTGACCGATCAGTCAGTTAGGCATTCAGCCCCGCGCATGAGTCTTCACGTTTCTTCTGTCCGCCAGCGCCGCAAGGAAGCGCGCCCGCAAGAGCTGCTGGACGCCGCGCTCGAACTGTTTGTCGAAAAGGGCTTCTCGGCCACCCGCACCGAAGAGGTCGCCGACCGAGCCGGCGTGTCGAAGGGCACCCTGTACCTGTACTACGCCAGCAAGGAAGAGCTGCTGAAGGCGGTGATCCGCGAGCATTTGTCGGACCAGATCGAGGCGGGTGCCGAGGAAATGCGTCAGCACACCGGCAGCGACGCCGACCGGCTGCAAAGCCTGCTGGCGAACTGGTGGTTGCGCGTGTTCAACAGCCCGGCTTCGGGCGTTTTCAAGCTGATCGTCACCGAGGTGCGCGGCTTTCCGGAAATCGCCGAGTACTACGTCCGCGAGGTGATCGAGCCCGGCACGCGGCTGGTCGGTGGTGTGCTGCAACACGGCATCGACAGCGGCGAGTTTCGCCCGGTCGATGTGGAGGCCGCAGTCCATTCCCTGCTGCTGCCGATGGTGATGCTGTGCGTCAACAAGCATTCTCTCGGCGCCTGTGTGCCGAAGGATTCGCTGCTGCACCCCGAGGTGTTCGTCCACCAGCACATGGCCCTGGTGATCCGCGGGCTGCTTGCGCATCCGCAGTCGCATCCGCAGACGCATCCGCAGGCACACGCTCCCGCGCAATCCAAAATCCCGAAACACGAAACCGCGGACAGCGGCAGAAAACGCAAATGAAACGCTGGCTCAAGTGGTTGATCGTTGTCCTCGCCGTGGCCTTGCTGGCCGGCTTCGTGATCCGAAGTGTGAAAGCCCGCAAGACCGAGCAGGCTGCGGCCAGCACCGCCGCGGCCGTGCCCGCGGTGCTGGAGCTGAACGCGGCCGACCTGGTCGTCGCCCGCCAGCAGGAGATGCAGCGCACGCTGGCGGTGTCGGGCGGGCTGAAGGCCGTCAACTCGGCCTTCGTCAAGGCCAAGGTGGCCGCCGAGGTGAGGTCGCTCACGGTGCGTGAGGGCGACGCCGTCAAGGCCGGCCAGCAGATCGGCGCACTCGACACCACCGAGTTCGACTGGCGGCTGCGCCAGGCGGAGCAGACCGCGTTGTCCGCCAAGGCGCAGGTCGACATGGCGCAGCGCACGCTGACCAACAATCGCGCGCTGGTCGCGCAGGGCTTCATTTCGCCGACCGGGCTGGAGACTTCGATCTCGATGGAAGCCTCGGCGCAGGCCGGCTACCTGGCCTCTGCCGCCGCGGTGGAATTGGCGCGCAAGAGCCGGGCCGATGCGCGGCTGACTGCACCGATCAGCGGCATCGTGTCGCAGCGCCTGGTGCAGCCCGGTGAACGCGTGCCCATCGACGCCAGGCTGGTCGAAATCGTCGATCTGTCGCGGCTGGAACTGGAAGCGGCGATGGCCCCCGAGGATGTGGTCAACGTGCGCGTCGGCCAGACGGCGCGGCTCGACGTGGACGGCCGTGCCGAGCCGCTGGCGGCCCGCGTGTCGCGCATCAACCCGAGCACGCAGGCGGGCACGCGCGCGGTGCTGGTGTACCTGGCCGCGGACACGTCGGCCGACACCGCCAGCGGGCTGCGGCAGGGCTTGTTCGCGCGCGGATCGATCAACCTCGAACGCCAGTCGGCGCTGCTGGTGCCGGCCAGCGTCGTCCGCATCGACCAGGCCCGGCCCTACGTGCTGGCGGTGGTCGACGGCAAGGTGGCGCAGCGCAGCGTGACCCTGGGCGCGCGCGGCCAGATCACGCTCGACGGCCAGACCGAAGCAGCAGTCGAATTGCTGGGCGACACGGTTCTGGTGGGTGCCACGCTGCTGCGCGGCAGCGTGGGCCAGGTGCGCGACGGAACGCTGGTGAAAATCGTGACCGGTGCCGGTGCTGGTGTTGGTGCGTCAGGCCCCACGACCGCCGCCGCCAGCGCGTCGCAAGCCGCCGGGGCGCGCTGAACATGTGGTTCACCCGCGTTTCCATCGGCAACCCGGTGAGGGCCACGATGGTCATGCTGGCCTTCGTGGTGCTGGGCCTGTTCAGCTACCAGCGGCTGTCGGTGGACCAGTTCCCGAACATCGACTTCCCCACCGTGGTCGTCGCGATGGACTACCCCG
>JANNEI010000515.1:0-1952 GCA_031378565.1 Burkholderiales bacterium | reverse complement strand
TCTTCCCCTACGTGGGCGACGGGGCCAACCAGTTTCGCTGGCGCAAGGGTGGGCCCGGCGATGGCGCTGCGCTCGAAGAACGTGCACTGGCGCTTCCACGACACCATGCCGCAGCACTGGCACGCACTGACGCTGAAGGTCGGAGGCCCGCAGGTGTGGCAGGCGATGGTGCGGCTTGTCGAACGCGAAGCCCCGTCCCTGGATCAGGTCGGCCGCACGCTGCCGCAGGACTTTCCGCCTCGCACATGGGACGCGATCTCGCAAGGAATGCGTTCGCAGGCGGCTCATTTTCTCGGCGGACTCGCGGGTCTGCCTTAGACGGCATCCTCGTTGAGCCGACGAAGCGATCGCAACGAGATTCAGAGCATCTGTCGCAGCGCCGGCTACCGCGGCGTCAAGCGGGCGGTGTTCATCCAAGTCCACTGAATCACTGAAATTGGATCGGTGCTGTCCACGCGATACGGTGCGCTGCGGCGTTGCAAATGCTCGCAATGCCTGCGGGCATTGCTGCGCCCGAGCCAAGCGAAGCGCAGGCTGCGCCTGCTCAGGACTTGCATCGCATCCCGTCTCGCGCGGCCCTCACCGCCCATTTCAATGATTCAGTGGACTGGTCAACGCCGAAACCAGCGCGCGCTCGCCCGCAGACCGCAGCACCAACGTGCCGGGCCCGCTACGCGCCGCGCTGGCGCTGGCCGACATCCCGATCAAACGCAACTCCGACAGCACGCTCGCGCAGATGCGCGCCACGATCGAGTCCTGGACCGCCGAGGTGCGCACCGCGAATGCACGCGGCGACTTCGAAGTTTTCGCGGCCGACGCGCAGTTCTATCTGATCGAAGTCACGCTGGCCGCCGAGCCCGACGTCGAGAAGCGCGAAGCGCTGCAGCGCATCCCGACCAGCTTGGAGTTGCCGGCCGACGACGTGGCGCTGCTGCGTGCGCATGCGCGGGCGGCGCTACAAAGGTCGGGGGAGTTTCAGCGGCTGCTGCGGGACTTGCAGTAGTGGTTTTGGAGCGGATGGGGACGAGGTCAAGAGACGGTTTTCTAGCCAATGCGGTCGGTCGAAAGTTTAAGTTGCCGAATAGCGAGCCTCCGTTCGGACAGTGTCCGAAGTCGATTGCGAACACGCGCTTCAGCAGCCCAGCCCAATCCAGCCGCACCGGCCTATGGTGGTGCCTGCAGGTCGGCTCGCGGGCAGCTGGCTGCGCTGCCTCGGCCAGCTCCGACGGCGCCACCATCGCCAGAAACAACAGTGGGATTCGTGGACAATCTGTAAGAGATCACGGCTTCCTTGATCTAGGGGCCTCAGGGTTCGGTAGCTCCATATCATTCTTGGTATAGTCTTGATCCGAGTTCACAACGATGCTGCTGCTGACCTTCGAGCGATTCGGGCCTCCGATCCTGAGGCGTTTGGCCGATTGTTTGCGCTGCTTGAACAGCTGAAGGCAGATCCCACATGGATCGACAGGCTCTTGGACAGCGGTCATGGCTCCGGTCGAGTGGGGCCGATTGCCGTAATGAAGTGGCACGACGCGCAGCGAGTAGCTCGCTTGCCGCTGTGGCGCTTGAAGTTCTGGGACCTGGAAAAGAGCGGCCTGAAATATCGCGTCATTTACCTCTACAACTGGCCCGACCGAAGCTTCAACGTGATGGCCGTGGTCCACCGAGACTCGTTTGATTATGACGACCCAACTGATCCGATCCGAATTCGCGTCTTCGCCCGCTGCCGCGTTGACTTCCCTCGTGCCTAGGTTTCTGGTGCAGGTGGTGAACGAAGGCGCCGGCACGACTCAAATTGTGGAAAGACCCGCGGTGCCTGAGGCGGCGAGTTCTGAGCCATGCGTTCTCTTCCATGTCACACCAGTTCGGCCGTCCTCGTTTAAAGAAGGCTACGACGACTTCGACCGTCTTGCGTCGGAGGTGGCCAGCGATAGCCAAGTCGCCGCGGAGGT
>JANNEI010000476.1:0-7043 GCA_031378565.1 Burkholderiales bacterium | reverse complement strand
AACACCATCGACGTGGTGGACGGCTTGCGCCGCGCCCTGACCGGGGCCGCGAACGTGACGCCCCCCGGCATCAAGGTGGACGTGATCCGCGACAACTCGCGCTCGATTCGCGTCTCGGTCGCCAACGTGAAACGCACGCTGCTCGAAGGTGCGGCGCTGACCGTGCTGATCGTGTTCCTGTTTCTCAACTCCTGGCGCAGCACGGTGATCACCGGCCTGACGTTGCCGATCGCGCTGATCGGCACCTTCCTGTTCATGTACGTGTTCGGCTTCACCATCAACACCATCACGATGATGGCGCTGAGCCTGTGCGTGGGCCTGCTGATCGACGACGCGATCGTGGTGCGCGAGAACATCGTGCGCCACGTGCAGATGGGCAAGTCGGCGCATCAGGCAGCCATCGACGGCACCAACGAAATCGGCCTGGCGGTGCTGGCCACCACACTGTCCATCGTGGCGGTGTTCCTGCCGATCGGCTTCATGGGCGGCATCGTCGGCAAGTTCTTCCACGAGTTCGGGCTGACTATCGTGGCAGCGGTGCTGATCTCGATGTTCGTCAGCTTCACGCTCGACCCGATGCTGTCGAGCATCTGGCACGATCCGCAGGCGCATGGCGTGCACAAGGGGCCGCCGGTGACGCTGTACGACAAGACCATCGGCCGCGTCACGGGGCTGTTCGACCGCTTCACCGAATGGCTGTCCGAGGCCTACCAGGGCATCCTGCGCTGGTCGCTGCGCCACCGGCTGGCCACGCTGGCGATCGCGCTGGCCACCTTCATCGGCAGCTTCTTCATCATTCCGCTGCTCGGGGCCGAGTTCGTGCCGAAGGCCGACTTTTCGGAAACGCAGATCAACTTCTACACGCCGGTGGGTTCATCGCTGCAAGTCACCGAGGCGCGCGCCAGGCAGATCGACGCCGTGCTGCGCGCCCTGCCCGAGGTCAACTACACCGTCACCACCATCAACAGCGGCGTGGCCGCGGGCAAGATCTACGGTGCCGTCTACATCCGCCTGGTCGACCGCAAGGACCGCAAACGCAGCGTCAGCGAAATGGCGATCCCGCTGCGCCAGCGGCTGGCCACGATCCCCGGCATCACCGTGACCAACATCGGCCAGACCGACCTGGGCGGCGGCAAGAGTTTGCAGTTCTCGATCCAGGGCACCGACCTGGCCGAACTGGAGCACCTGTCGCGCGGCATCACCGCGCAACTGCACGACATCCCGGGCCTGGTCGATCTGGACACCACGCTGAAGCCGAACAAGCCGACCATCGCGATCGACGTGAAACGAGACGCCGCTGCCGACGTGGGCCTGAACGTGAACGCGCTGGCTGTCAGCCTGCGCACCCTGGTGGCCGGAACGCTGGTGGGCAATTGGCGCGCCCCCGACGGCGAGAACTACGACGTCAACGTGCGGCTGACCCCCGACGGCCGCACCTCGATTGCCGATCTGCAGCGCCTGCCCATCAACGTGGCAGCCGCCGCCGACGGTTCACCGCGGGTGGTGCGGCTGTCGCAGGTGGCCGACGTGACGCCGTCCACCGGCCCGAACCAGATCAACCGGCGCGACCTGAACCGCGAGATCAACATCGACGCCAACGCCTTCGGGCGCAGTTCGGGCGACGTGTCGGCCGACATCCGCAAGGTGCTCGACGCCGTGGCCTGGCCGCCCGGCTACCGCTACAGCTTCGGCGGCTCGACCAAGAACATGAACGAGTCGTTCAGCTACGCCATCGGCGCGCTGGGCCTCGCGGTGGTGTTCATCTACATGATCCTGGCCAGCCAGTTCCGCAGCTTCCTGCAGCCGCTGGCGCTGATGAGTTCGCTGCCGCTGACCCTCATCGGCGTGGTGCTGGCACTGCTGATGTTCCGCTCGACGCTGAACATGTTCAGCATCATCGGCGTGGTGATGCTGATGGGGTTGGTGACGAAGAACGCGATTCTGCTGATCGACTTCGCGATCCGCTCACGCCGCGGCGACCACAGCGCGGTGGCGGGCACGCAACCGATGAACCGCGAGCAGGCGCTGCTGCACGCCGCCAAGGTGCGGCTGCGGCCGATCCTGATGACCACGCTGGCAATGATCTTCGGCATGGTGCCGCTGGCCTTCGCGCTCAGCGAAGGCTCGGAGCAGCGCGCGCCGATGGGCCAGGCGGTGATCGGCGGCGTCATCACCTCGTCGCTGCTGACCCTGGTGGTGGTGCCGGTGGTGTACTGCTACCTCGACGACCTGGCCGAGTGGGCGAAGCGCCGCTTCAAGGGCAGTCCCGCCTCCAGCCCGGCGGCTGCCGGTGCCGTGGCTGCCGACGCAGCGAAATGAACGGGTCGGCCCTCCCTGACCCAACCCAGTGACCCAACCCAGAGACAGCAACAAACAGCACCGTGATGAACATCGAACAAGCCCGCTTCAACATGATCGAGCAGCAGATCCGCCCCTGGGACGTGCTTGACCAGACCGTCCTGTCGCTGTTGGCCGTGGTCAAGCGCGAAGACTTCGTGCCTGTCGCGTACCGTGCCATGGCCTTCGTCGACACCGAGGTGCCGTTGCCGGGTTCGACTGGAGATGGCCAGTGCATGCTGGCACCCAAGGTCGAGGCGCGGCTGCTCCAGGAACTGGCGGTGATGAAGCATGAAAGCGTGCTCGAGATCGGCACCGGCTCGGGCCACATGGCCGCGCTGCTGGGCCACAAGGCGCAGCAGGTTCACACGCTGGAGATCGACCCCGCGCTGGCCGAAATGGCGCGCGCCAACCTGCGGCGCTCCGGTGTCGTCAACGTCACGGTGCTGAACGCAGACGGCGCACGCGGGCTGGCCGCCGAAGGCCCCTTCGACGTGATCGTGCTGTCGGGCTCGGTGGCCGCGGTGCCGGCGGTGCTGCTGGCGCAACTGAAGCTGGGCGGCCGGCTGGTGGCCGTGGTCGGGCAGCTGCCGATCATGCGGGCCACCCTCGTCACCCGAAGCGGTGGGCACGACTTTCAGAGTGTGGAGCTGTTCGACACCGTGGCCCCGCGCCTGATCGGATTCGACGAACCCAGCCGGTTCAGGTTTTGATGAAACAACTGGCCGTTCAGGATCTGCGCGCGCATTGCGCAGCGCTGCCGAGCCTGCTGCTCGACGTGCGCGAACCCTGGGAAGTGGCGCTGGCGTCGATCCGCATCGACGGCGCGCCGTCGCTCAGCATGCCGATGAACGAGATCCCCGCACGCTTCGCCGAGCTGGACCCGGCGCAGCCCATCGTCTGTATTTGTCACCACGGCATGCGCAGCGCGCAGGTCGTCGCATTCCTGCAGCGGCAGGGATTCGAGTCGGTCTATAACCTCGCCGGCGGCATCGACGCCTGGTCGGCACAGGTCGACCCGAGCGTGCCCAGCTACTGAACTTTTGACCTCCCGGAACCCAAGGAATTCGCCATGCCTGTTGTGCGCCCTCACCCATCGCTGGAACGATCTGCCCCCAGGCGCAGCGGCAAGGCACCGCTCGCCACCCGCCTGGCCCTGGCCCTGGCCTTGAGTGTTCTGTTCGGCGTTGCGCCCCGGGTGCAGGCACAGAGCCTGTACGAGCTGTACGAAGCCGCCCGCGGCTTCGACGCTACCTACCTGTCGGCCCGCGCGCTGGCCGATTCAGCGCGGTACAGGGCGGCGCAGGCCGACGCCTTGTTCCTGCCCAGCGCCAGCCTGCTGGCCGGCGCGAATCACAACAACCTGGATCCGGTGCTGGGCGGCAACAAGGCGTCCGACACCACGTCACTGGCCTTGTCCGGCCGCCAGCCGCTGTTCAACCGGGCCAACGGTGCGACGGTGGGCCAGGCGCGCAAGCTGCTCGAAGTGTCGCGCTTCGACCTTGAAACCTCCGAGCAAGACCTGATCCTGCGGGTGGCGCAGGCGTATTTCGATGTGCTCGGGGCGCAGGACACGCTGTCCGCCACACAAACCGGCAAGGCCGCCATCAGCGAACAGCTGGCGTCAGCGAAACGCAACTTCGAAGTCGGCACCGCCACCATCACCGACACCCGTGAAGCGCAAGCACGTTTCGACCTCGCCGCCGCACAGGAAATCGCTGCCGACAACGACCTGCGGACCAAGCGCATCGCGCTCGACCAGCTCGTCAACCGCGACAACGTGACGCCCAGGCAGCTGGTGGTCCCGGTGGTGTTGCCGGCCATCGCGGTCGCGGGTGTCGACGAATGGGTGGGCAACGCGGAAACGCAGCACCCCGCGGTCCAGCGCGCCCAACTGGCGCTCGACATCGCGCGACTGGAAACCGACAAGGCGCGCGCCGGCCACCTGCCCACCGTCGACGCGGTGGCGTCGGTCAGCAACGCCTACGGCCGCGGCTCGGGTTCTGTCGGCTCGGGCAGCAACAACGGTGTCAGCCTGGGTGTGCAGTTGAACCTGCCATTGTTCGCCGGCTTCTCGGTGCAAAACCGGGTGAAGGAAACCGTGGTGCTGGAGGAGAAATCGCGCAACGACTTCGAGGCCTCGCGCCGCGGCGTGGCGCAGGCCACGCGCCAGTTCTTCTACAGCGTGCAGTCGGGCTTCGCGCAGGTCAAGGCGCTGGAAGCGGCCGAGTCGTCGAGCCAGCTCGCACTCGAAGCCACCCAGCTCGGCTACAAGGTGGGCGTGCGCGTGAACCTGGACGTGCTGAACGCGCAGACCCAGTTGTTCACCACCCGGCGCGACCTGGCCAAGGCCCGTTACGACGTGCTGCTGGGCATCCTGAAACTGCGCCAGGCATCAGGTCGGCTGCAGCCCGCCGATGTGCTGGCGATCAACCAGCTTCTGGCCAAATAGCGCGCGCAACCAGATCCGCGTTGCGGGTTTGCCCGTCGGCCACCGACGCGGCAGCAACGTTTCTTGACCATCGCCACACGCCGGCTTGACGATCAGCCGTGACGATGGCGGGATTCAGGAGACGCCGATGAACACCACCGCAGCCGCTGTCGCTGCCCATCGATTCGGACTGGGCGAGCCCCGGCTCGACGCGGTCCAGCCCGATCCGCAGGGCTGGCTGCTGGCCCAGATCGGCCCGGCCGATGCGGCCAGGGGCGATGGGCTGCTGAGCACGCCGCAGGCCATCGCGCACGTCAAGGCCGAACTCGAAAACCGTCGCCTGGCCAAGAACCCGCCGCCGGGCATGACGGCCGAGCAGGTGCTGACCCGCCACTACCGCGAGGTGATCGTGGCCGACGCGCGTTCACGCCTGCTGACCGCGGCCACCACGCAGCGCCCGTTCGCCGAGCGACTGCATCTGTTCTGGGCCAATCACTTCACCGTCTCGTACACCAAGGGCAGCGTGCGCGGCCTGGTGGGCGCGTTCGAGCGCGACGCCATCCGGCCGCACATCGCCGGCTCGTTCGAGCAGATGCTGGTCGCCGCGACCACGCACCCGGCGATGCTGCGCTATCTCGACAACAACCAGTCGGCCGGCGCGCACTCGCAGATCGCTGCACGCGCAGCGCGGCGCGCGCCAGCAATGGACGAAGGCCCGCGCAAGCTGGGCCTGAACGAAAACCTGGCGCGTGAAGTGCTGGAACTGCACACGCTCGGAGCGGCCAGCGGACGCGGCGCGGCGCAAGGCGGCTACGGCCAGGCCGACGTGACCGCGTTCGCCGCCGTGCTGACCGGCTGGCGCGTCGGCCTTCAACAGACAGATGCCGCCGACCGCTTCGACCCCGCCTGGCACGAACCCGGCCGCAAGACCCTGCTCGGCAAGAGCTACCCCGAAGGCCCCGACGCCTTGCGCCAGGTGCTGCACGACCTGGCCGAACACCCGGCCACCGCCCGCTTCATCGCCACCAAGCTGGCGCGCCATTTCATCGCCGACGAGCCGCCGGTGGCAGTGGTCGACCGGCTCACCGCCAGCTACCTGCGCAGCCACGGCCAGCTCGCCGAGGTGACACGCGAACTGGTGCGCAGCCCCGAGGCGTGGGCACCCACCGGTGCCAAGCTGAAGACGCCTGAGGAGTTCGTGGTGTCCAGCGTGCGCGTGCTGGCCCTGGACGCGCGCCGGCTGGAGCGCGCCGGCACCGGCATCGTCGGCGGCAGCCTCAACGCGTTGGGCCAGCGCACGCACAGCGCGCCCTCGCCGGCAGGCTGGCCCGACCGCGCCGAAGACTGGCTCGGTCCCGAGGCGGTGTGGAAACGCATGGAATGGGCCACCCGGCTGGCTGACCAGATGGGCCGCAGCGTCGATGCCCGCAGCCTGGCCGATGCCAGCCTCGGCTCCCTGCTGGGCGACCGTTCTCGTCAACAGATCGAACGCGCGGCCGACGGCCCGCAGGCCTTGGCCCTGCTGCTGATGTCCCCCGAATTCCAGCGCCGCTGAAAGTGAGCCCTCCATGAAATCGAACTTCGATCCGCAACGTCGCCTGCTGGTGCGGGCCACCTTGACCGCCGGGGCGGCGCTGCCCTTTTCGACCCTCAGCTTCGCGGGTGCCGCCGGCCCGGGCAGCAATCGCTTCGTGATGGTGATCCTGCGCGGCGGGCTGGACGGGCTGTCGGCGGTGCCGGCCATCGGCGACCCCGAGTTCGCGGCAGCGCGCGGGCCGCTGGCGCAGTTCGCGTCACCTCCACTGCCGCTGGACGCCACGTTCGCGCTGCACCCGAACCTGACCGAGTTGCACGCGATGCACGCGCGCGGTGAACTGAGCGTGGTGCAGGCGGTGGGCCTGCCGTACCGCGAGCGTTCGCACTTCGACGCACAACAGGTGCTCGAGTCCGGCGGCACCCGGCCCTACGAACTGACCACCGGCTGGCTGGGCCGCGCGCTGGGCAGCAAGCACAGCAAGGGCCTCGCGCTGAACACCACCGTGCCGCTGGTGCTGCGCGGGCCGGGCACCGTCGACACCTGGGCACCGTCGAACCTGCCGGACCCGTCGGTCGACCTGGTGACCCGGCTGGAGCGCATGTACGCCAACGACGCAGCGCTGGCCTCTGCGCTGTCGCGCGCCCGCGCGCTGCACTTCGACCCGTCGATGACGGCCGACATGGCCGACATGGCTGGCATGCCGAACGACGGCAAGCTGCCGCGCGGCGGCAGCTTCAG
>JANNEI010000470.1:0-1854 GCA_031378565.1 Burkholderiales bacterium | reverse complement strand
AGTCCGGCGCGGTGCTGGTGGTGGAGGGCTGGCCTGCCGCGCGCTTTCAGCTGCTGGTGCCGCCGCGGGCATGCTTGCCGCGCTCCTGGGTTGTTCCGGCCACGCGGCTGGCGACCCGGCTGCTCAACCGGATCAGGGCCGGGCTTTTCGCGAAGCCGCTGGTGGCTTGAGCGGGCGACGCACGGCCAGTGCTCTTGCCCGCAGGGCTGCGTCGAGCGCGAGGCGGCCCCAGGTCGTCATCAGCTCGGATGACTCCATCGCCTCGTCGGGCACCGACCAGTAGGACATCGTCATCGACTTGCCCCTGGCTTCAAAGGTGAACGGCACGCAGCCTTGCGCTGCGAAGGCGGGCCACGACGCCGCGTCCGTTTTCAGGTACAGGCGCTCGCTGGCGAGGATGGCGATGAACACGTCGCCCGCGTAAATCCCGTGGCCGCCGAACATGCGCCGGGCGCGGCACGGCCCGAGCCCGCCCAGCAACTCCAGGCAGTGGTCGACGAATTCGTCTCGTGGTGCGGCCATGCGCCGGAGGGATGCGGCCGCGGTGGCTCAGACGATCTTGTCGGAGATGCTTTGTGCGTAAGGCACCGATCCCTTGAACGACGCGCGTTGCTCAAGCCGGTCCGACAGCAGCGCCAGGTTCGGGTAGAGCGTGCGCCACGCGATCTCAGGGAAGCGCACCGACATGTAGCCCAGCACGGTGCCGGTGGCGATGTCGCCGAGGCTGAAAGCATTGCCAACGGTCCAGGTTCGGTCGCCGGCCAGGCGTGCGATCTCGCGCAGGCCGCCGTCGATCTTGCGCCGCTGGCGGGCGATCCACGGCGGGCTGGCGGCGTCTTGGCGCATGCGCTCGAAAAAGGTCAGCACGATCGCATCGCAAACGCCGTCGCACAGCACTTCGAACCGGCGCGCGGCCAGGATGCCGTCGACGTCCGGCGGCAACAGCGGATGCTGTGGGTGCTTGAGTTCGAGGTACTGCAGGATGTAGCTGGATTCGTACACGCTGCTGCCGTCTTCGAGCAGCAGCACCGGCAGCTTTTCGAGCGGGTTGTGCAGCGGCGTGGCAGTGGTGCTGTCCCACGGCACTTCGGTCAGCAACTCGAACGGGATTCCCTTTTCGGTCATTGCGATACGCACCTTGCGTGCGTACGGGCTGGGCGTGGCGCTGATGAGTCTGAGCATGGCGTGCCTTGGGTTGCGTGCGGGTCGAATTCGAGGCGGGCGGCAACGGAGGACGCCGCCACGGCCGCTTCGGCAGCAGTCTTGCACAATGCAGCGGCGGACCCGAACCGCGCTTTCACCGAGGCTTCCATGGCATCAGCCGACCCACCCAGCGCAGCGATCAAATCGGCGGACGAGCGCGCCGCGTTGCGCAGCAAACTCGTGGCCGCGCGGCAAGCCCTGCCCGACCGGCTGGAGCGCGCGGTGGCGCTGCAAAGCGCGCTGCGCGTCTGGCTGGTCAGCCGCACCGAAACCCGCATCGGTGCCTACTGGCCGATCAAGGGCGAGTTCGACCCGCTGCCGGCGCTGTACCGCTGGTCCGAGTCCGACGAGACGCGGCGCATCGGCCTGCCGGTGGTCGACCGCGAGGCGGGTTCGCTGCGCTTTCATGTCTGGTACCCCGGCTGCCCGACCGAGCTGGACGCGTTCGACATTCCGAAGCCAAAAGGCACCGAGGTGTTCGAGCCGCAACTGTTGCTGCTGCCCTGCGTGGGCTACGGCCCGGCGGGGGTGCGGCTGGGCTACGGCGGCGGCTTCTACGACCGCACCGTGATGGCGCTGCAACCGCGGCCGGTGACGGTGGGCGTGTGCTATTCGAACGGGTTCTTGCCGATGCTGCGGCAAGACGCCAAC
>JANNEI010000423.1:0-3829 GCA_031378565.1 Burkholderiales bacterium | reverse complement strand
CCCATTCGGCCGGCCATCTCGACGATCAGCGCCGCCGTGGTCAGCACGGCAATGGTCATGCCGACCATGCCGAACAGGTTGCCGCGAATCGACGTGGTCGGGTGGCTCAGTCCTTTCAGCGCCTGGATGAAGCAGACGCTGGCAACCAGGTAGAGCAGGGTGACGAGGTTGAGGCTCATTTGGCCTCCTCCTTCAGGGCGACTTTCTTCTCTTTCTTGCGGAACATTTCCAGCATGCGCCGCGTGACCAGGAAGCCGCCGAACACATTGACCGCGGCCAGCGCCACCGCCAGCACGCCCATCGACTTGCCGAGCGTGGTTTCGGTCAGTGCGGCGGCCAGCATGGCACCGACGATGACGATCGCCGAGATGGCGTTCGTCACCGCCATCAGCGGCGTGTGCAGCGCGGGCGTGACGGTCCACACCACGTGGTAGCCCACGTAGATGGCGAGCACGAAGATGATCAGGTTGAGGATGGTGGGCGAAACGGCGTCCATGGAAGCTCCTTCTTGTTCTGTCGACTCAGGCGCGCTTGACTTCGCCGGCCTGCGTCATCAGGCAGGCGGCAACGATGTCGTCGTCCATCGGCACGTTGAACGTGCCTTCCTTGGTGATCACGAGCTTCAGGAAGTCGAGCACATTGCGGGCGTACAGCGCGCTGGCGTCGGCGGCCACGCGCGCGGCCAGGTTGGTCTCGCCGATCAGCGTGACACCGTGCTTGACCACCGTCTTGTCGGGTTCCGACAGCGGGCAGTTGCCGCCCGTCATCCCGCCCATCGCGTCGGGCCCCTTGCCGGCCGCGATGTCCACGATCACCGAGCCCGGCTTCATCGACTTCACCATCTCTTCGGTGATCAGCGTGGGCGCGGCGCGGCCGGGGATCAACGCGGTCGAGATCACGATGTCGGCCGCCGCCACACGCTTGGCAACTTCGACCTTTTGCCGGTCGAGCCAGCTCTGCGGCATCGGCTTGGCATAGCCGCCAACGCCGACCGCCGCTTCCTTTTCTTCCGGCGTGTCGTACGACACGTCGATGAACTTGCCGCCCAGCGACTCGATCTGTTCTTTCACGCTGGGCCGCACGTCGCTGGCCTCGATCACCGCGCCCAGCCGCTTGGCGGTGGCAATCGCCTGCAGGCCCGCCACGCCGACACCCAGGATCACCACGCGCGCCGCCTTCACGGTGCCGGCCGCCGTCATCAGCATCGGGAAGAAGCGCTGGTACGTGGTGGCCGCGATCATCACCGCCTTGTAGCCCGCGATGTTGGCCTGACTGCTCAACACGTCCATGCTCTGCGCCCGCGTGGTGCGCGGCGCGGCTTCGAGCGCGAAGCTGGTCAGCCCGGCCGCGGCCAGGCGCTGCAGGCCGTCGCGGTCGAACGGGTTCAGCATGCCGACCAGGGCCGCGCCGCTCTTCATCGCGGTCAATTCGCCAGCATCCGGCGAGCGCACTTTTAGCACCAGGTCGGCGCCCAGTGCGCCGGCGCGGTCGGTGATCTCGGCCCCGGCGGCCTCGTAGGCGGCATCGGTCACGCTGGCGGCCACGCCGGCACCGGACTGGATGCGAATGGTGTGGCCTTGCGCCTTCAGCTTCTTGGCCGTTTCGGGCGTCATCGCGACGCGCGTTTCACCGGCCGCTGTTTCGAGCGGTACCCCTATCAGCATGGAAGCCTCCTCAGGCACCTGGTTGTTTTGAACTCGCGCGCAGCTTACACAAACCCACGCGGCGGGCCCGCAGCAGGCTCTGCGGTGGCGTCGATTATCGCGCCCCGCGTACGATGCGCTTCCATGAGCGAACGGTGGAAACCCAGCGTCACGGTGGCGGCCATCATCCAGCGCCAGACCGACGGCATCACCCGCTACTTGCTGGTGGAAGAGCAGACGCCGGAAGGCTTGAAGCTGAACAACCCGGCCGGTCATCTGGACCCCGGTGAATCGCCGCAGCAGGGTGCCGTGCGCGAAGCCCTGGAGGAAACCGCCTGCGTGTTCACGCCCGACCGGCTGCTGGGTGTGTACCTGGCCCGCATGCAGCGGCCGCCGGACGAAGACGTCACCTACGTTCGATTCGCCTTTGGCGGCACCGCGGGCGAGGCCGACGCCGAGCGTGCGCTCGACACCCCCATCGTGCGCACCCTGTGGATGACGCTGGCCGAGGTGCGCGCCAGCCGCGATCGGCACCGCAGCCCGCTGGTGCTGCAATGCATCGAAGACCTGGCTGCCGGGCGGCGCTACCCGCTGGAGACGGTCACCACCGATGCATCGGCGGTGCAGCCCAAAACCGCGCGCTGACCCTTCGACAAGCCCGGCTCGAGGGGTGCGCTGCGAACCGTGTGCGTCAGGTCTTGGCCGACTTGCGGTCCGACTTCTTGGCCGCTTCCAGATTGGCGGCCTTCTTCACCGACTTCTCGGCACGCGATGGCTTGTTGTCTTTCGCGCTCTTGGCGGCCTTGGGTTCTTTCGGGGCCTTCGGTGCTTTCGGCGCTTTCGGTGCCTTGGCCTCCTTCACCACCTTGACGGCCTTGACCTTGGGCTGCGCGGCCTGCGCCTTGCGCAGCGCCTTGGCCTCCTTCAGCGAACGGCGCTCGTCTAGCAGCGCCTGCTCCTGTTCGGAAGCGGCAGCGTCCGCGCCCTTCGAATGGGCACGGGCGGCCATGGCCTGATGAAGCCGTGCGCCGTTCTTCTGGATCTGGTTGCTGAGTGATGCGGTACGAATCGGCATGAGAGTGCTCCTGATGGGGTGAGGGACGAATGTAGGCGATGCGCCGATGCGGGGCCTACCTGGCTGTCGTCGCCGGCTTCCACAACACCAGCAAAAGCGCAGCCACGCTGCAGGCCATCGCCAGCCACTGCACCGGCCCCAGCGGCTCGCCGTGCACGATGGCACCGGCCACCATCGCCACCACCGGCACCATCACCGCCGACAGTCCAGCGACATTGGCTGGCAACAGGGCGACGATGGAAAACCAGGCGACATTGCCGATGCTCATCGGCACCAGTGCGATGTAGCCGATGACGGCGATCGATTGCCAGGTGGGCACGAACCAGTGGCCGTCGCCGAAGACGAACGCGCCGACGGTGATGGGCACCGCGGTGATCAGCAGTTGCCAGCCCGTCAGCACGGTGGCCGGCACGTTGACCGTGCTGCGTTTCAGGATCAGCGTGCCGATGGCCCAGCCCAGGCCGGCCAGCAGGCCGAGCGCCAGCCCCAGCGGGGCCTGCGCATACGCGGAAAAGCTGGGCACCATCAACAGCGTGACCGCTGCGCCGCCGAGCAACACGGCCAGCAGCAGCCGGCCGGTCAGCCGTTCACGCAGCACCGCCCATGAAATCAGTGCCGACCACAGCGGCATCGTGAAGCCGAGCACCGCCGACTGGCCGGACGGAATCAGGATCGCCGAATAGGTGCTGGCGATATTCCACAACACCAGGTAGAAAAAAGTCGCGATGCAGATCGTCGCCCAGTGCCGGCGCGGGATCACCAGCGATTGCCCGCGGGCGCGCGCCACCGCCAGCAACGCGATGCCGGCCATCAGCACGGCCACCGCGCGGAAGGTCCACACCTACACCTCGCGCACCGCGAACTGGAACAGCGGCCAGTTGGTGCCCCAGACCAGGGTCAGGATCACCAGCAGGATCAGGGCGCGGGGCGGAATGGTGCGGGCGGTCATGCGTTCGATGCTCGCACGCTTCGGCGCGACTTGAAGTGACAGCGGCCAGCCTAAACTCCAGACGATGAAACCCCAGCGTGTCGTCGTCGGCCTGTCGGGCGGCGTCGATTCCGCCGTCACCGCGCACCTGCTCAAGCAGCAGGGGCACGAGGTGGTCGCCGT
>JANNEI010000421.1:0-6771 GCA_031378565.1 Burkholderiales bacterium | reverse complement strand
GTGCATCTCGTCGGCCACCAGGGCCTTGGAGCCCAGGCATTCGACGATGCTGGCCAGGTAGAACGGGCCCACGTCCACCACATAGGCCGACTCGCCGCGCGACGCCGCCACTTCGCTGAAGCCGTGTTGCAGCAGGTGCGCGCCGGTGGCCGCCGCGGCGCGCTGGGCGGCCACTTTCAGCGGGTCGATCAGGTCGTAGTTGACGCCCGATTGCTCATAGCTGAGGGTCGTGGAATGGGGGGTGGAAGCGGTCACAGCGAGTCGTTGGGTGGTGATTCGGGAAGCAGGCCGAGGCGGACGACGCTGGATTATCCGGCACCCTTTGCGCTGCACCGGCCCCCGTAGAATCTGCGCCATGAGTTACCTCGTTCTGGCCCGCAAATACCGCCCTCGCAGCTTCGATGAACTGGTCGGTCAGGAACACGTGGTGCAGGCCCTGAGCAACGCGCTGACGCAGGGCCGACTGCACCACGCCTACCTGTTCACCGGCACCCGCGGCGTGGGCAAGACGACGGTGTCGCGCATCCTCGCCAAGTCGCTGAACTGCACCGGGGCCGACGGGCAGGGCGGCATCACCGCGCAGCCCTGCGGTGTGTGCGCCGCCTGCCGCGACATCGACAGCGGCCACTTCGTGGACTACGTTGAGCTGGACGCGGCGTCGAACCGCGGCGTCGAAGACATCTCGCAGTTGCTCGACCAGGCCGTCTACAAGCCGGTGCTCGGCCGCTTCAAGGTCTACATGATCGACGAAGTTCACATGCTGTCGAACCATGCCTTCAACGCCATGCTGAAGACGCTGGAGGAGCCGCCCGACTACCTGAAGTTCGTTCTGGCCACCACCGACCCGCAGAAGGTGCCGCCCACCGTGCTGTCGCGCTGCCTGCAATTCAACCTGCGGCCGATGGCCCCGCCCACGGTGCAGGCGCACCTGGCGCACGTGCTGGCCGAGGAGCAGATCGAGGCCGAGCCGGGTGCCCTGCGCCTGCTGTCGCGTGCCGCGCGCGGCTCGATGCGCGACGCGCTGTCGCTGGCCGACCAGGCCAACGCCTACGGTGGTGGCACGCAGCTGGAAGACGGCGTGCGGCAGATGCTCGGCGCGGTGGACCGAAGCCACGCGGTGCGGCTGATCGAATCGCTGGCGGCCGGCGATGGTGCCGCGCTGGTTGCGACGGCCGACGCGCTGCGCATGCTGGGCCTGTCGGCCTCTGGCACGCTGGAAGAACTGGCGTCGCTGTTGCAGCAGATGGCCGTGGCGCAAGCCGTGCCGTCGGCGGTGGACGCAACCGATGCGGATGCACCGGCCGTGCTGCGATTGGCAACGATGTTGGCCGCCGACGAGACGCAGTTGTTCTACAGCATGGCTTTGCATGGTCGCGCCGAACTGGCGCTGTCGCCTGACGAATACAGCGGTCTGGTGATGGTGCTGCTGCGCATGCTGGCGTTTCGCCCTCAGGGTCGCGGTGTGACGACGGCTGCGCCACCGGCCCGCGCAGGAGCCGCACCGGCGGCTGCACCGGCTGTGGCCGTGGCGGCGAGTCCAGCGCGACCCAAGGCCTCTGTGGTGCCGGTCATTGCCCTTTCAACGGCCGAGGCGCCGGCTGCGCGTGCCCTGGTGGCAGCACAGGAACCGCCGCCCTGGATGGACGTGCCGCATGACGACGCAGCGCAGTCCGGGGCTGCTGCAACGCCGTTGGCGCAGCCCGTTCCGCCGGGTGATGCCGAGGCGATCCCCGGCGCGTTCGGCGATCGCTGGGCCAGCGTCGTGGCGGACATGAACCAGCATGGCTCGATCAGCGCGTTGGTTCGCGAACTGGCGATGCAGTCGCAATGCACAGACATTCAGGACGACGTGACGCCCGCGGTGTGGCGCTTGCGGGTGGACCGTGAAACACTGCGCGCTTCTGTGCACCGCGACAAGCTGCAAGCCGCCCTGGCCGATCTGCTGGGCCTCGCAGTACGCCTGGAGCTGGACGCCGGCGTGGCGCAGGATTCACCCGCGCTGCGTGCCACTGCCGAGCGCGACCGACGGCAGCAGCAGGCCGAGCAGATCATCCATGACGACCCGCTGGTGCAGGCGCTGATGGCGCAGTACAAGACAGCGCGCATCGTGCCCGGCTCGATCAAGCCGCACTGATTTCAGTTCAACACCAGGAGAAATTTCCATGATGAAAGGCCAACTCGCCGGCTTGATGAAACAGGCCCAGGCGATGCAGGACAACCTCAAGCGCGCCCAGGACGAACTGGCCACGATCGAAGTCGAAGGCCAGTCGGGCGCCGGCCTGGTGAAGATCACCATGACCTGCAAGCACGATGTCAAGCGCGTGGCCATCGACCCCAGCCTGCTGGCGGACGACAAGGACATGCTCGAAGACCTGGTGGCGGCCGCTTTCAACGATGGGTTGCGCCGCGCCGAAGAGGTGTCGTCCGAAAAGATGGGCAAGCTGACCGCCGGCATGCCGATGCCGCCGGGCATGAAGTTCCCCTTCTAGAGCCACGTGACCGAACCCCTGCTCGAAGCGCTGATCGAGTCGCTGCGACGCCTGCCTGGCGTGGGCGTCAAGTCAGCGCAGCGGATGGCGTTTCATCTGCTTCAGCACGACCGCCAGGGCGCGCTGCGACTGGGCTCCGCGCTGCAGGCGGCGGCTGCACACGTGGGGCATTGCCAGCGCTGCCACACCTTCACCGAGGCCGAGGTGTGCCGCACCTGCCTCGACGCATCGCGCGACATCCGCCTGCTGTGCGTGGTCGAAACCCCGGCCGACCAGGCGGCGCTCGAACGCACCGGCAGCTTCCGCGGCCTGTACTTCGTGTTGATGGGCAGGCTGAGCCCGCTGGACGGTGTCGGTGCCGACGACATCGGCCTGAAGCAATTGATCGATCGCGCCACCGATGGCACGGTCGAAGAGGTGATCATCGCCACCAACTTCACGGCCGAGGGTGAAGCCACTTCACACGTGGCGGCCGAGCTGCTGAAGGCGCGCGGAATCCGCGTCACCCGGCTGGCGCGCGGTGTGCCGGTGGGCAGCGAACTGGAGTACGTCGACCTGGGCACGATTGCCCATGCGCTGAGCGACCGCCGCTGAGGCGGCGTGGCCAGCGCAAGCCGCAGCTTGCCTTTTCGTCAACCCGCGATCAGCCCCGGTCAGGGCCGGCGGCTGCTGCGCACCGATTTCGCAATCGTCGCCTGGGCCGACGCACCCCCCGCCGGCGTGGCGCGTTTTGCTTCTGTCGCCACTTTCGCCTTCGCGGGTCGGGCAGCGGCCTGCCGCGTGCCTTTGTTGGCCACGTAGACCACAACCGTCTGACCCGGCTTGAAAACGGCTGCCGCGCCAACCTGGTTCCACTGCGCCACTTGTGCGGCCGGCAGCCGGTAGCGCTTGGCAATGCTGGCGACGCTGTCCGCCTTGCCGGCCTTGAGTGAAACCCGGCGCAGCGGCGGCAGGTCGGGTGACAGCGACATGGTGGCGTTGTCGGCGATGTGCTCCGACACATCGGTGTGGCGCTGCGCACTGCGCGGGACCAGCAATGTCGAGCCGACCTTGACCAGCATGCGCGGCGGGATGCGGTTGACCTCGCGCAGGCTGGCTTCGCTCATGCCGACCTGCTTTGCCGCATCGGCGGGGCGCAGTGTCTTCGGCGCGACCCAGGCGGTCCAGGTGGCCAGCGGGCCGCGGTGCACCGCCAGTTGCCGAACGAACCGGTTGGCGTTGTCATACGGCAGCAGCACCTGCGGCGTGCCCGCCGCCAGGATCACCGGCTTGTTCATTTGCGGGTTCAGCGTTTTGAACTCTTCGAGTTGCACGCCGGCCAACCGGACGGCGATGTCCACGTCGATGTCACGTTCGATCGGCACGCTCAGGAAGTACGGGTGGTTGCGCAACGCCGGCAGCGTGAGCGAAAACGCTTCGGGCCGCGCGATCAGGTTCTTGACCGCCTGCAGCTTGGGCACGTAATACCGTGTCTCTTCCGGCATCTTCAGGCTGAGGTAGTCGGTGGGCAGCCCGGCGGCCTGGTTGCGCTTGATGGCGCGCTGCACGCTGCCTTCGCCCCAGTTGTAGGCGGCAAGCGCGAGGTGCCAGTCGCCGAACATGTTGTGCAGCCGGCCGAGGTAGTCGAGCGCGGCCCGGGTCGACGCCAGCACATCGCGCCGGTCGTCGCGAAACACGTTCTGCTTCAGCGCGAAGTCGCGGCCGGTCAGCGGCATGAACTGCCACATGCCCGAAGCCTTGGCCGACGAGATCGCTTGCGGGTTGAAGGCGCTTTCGATGAAAGGCAGCAGTGCCAGTTCGGTCGGCATGCCGCGGCGCTCGACTTCTTCGACGATGTGGAACAGGTAGCGCCCGCCGCGCTCGGTCATGCGCTGCACATATTCGGGCCGACTGGCGTACCAGCGCTCGCGGTCGCGCACGAGCTCGGTTTCGAGGTCGGGCATGCCGAATCCGAGGCGAACGCGCGACCACAGGTCGGCCTGCGCAGCCTGGTCGGTCACGTCGAGCCGCACCTCGGGGCGCAGTGGGTCCACCGGCACCACGACCACGCGTTCGTCGACAGGCGTTGCCGACGGCAGTGACCCAGGCGATGGCAACGGCAGCACCGCCACCGGGGCGATGTTCGAGGTGCTGGAGGCCACGGGTTCGTCCGCGGCCGTGCCGGACGACACCGTGCCAGATGCCGGCACAGGCGGCGAGATGGTGGATGGAACGGGTGTGGCGCAGGCCGCGAGGGCAAGCAACGCAGCGATCGCGCAGCATCGAATTGGCAAAGGGGTGAGCACGCTCATCGGTAGTCGTTTTTCCAATGTCGCAACGCGGCGAACACTTCGGTTTCGCTGCCGTTGACAGCGCCGTGTCGGCGCGCGGCCTGTACCACGGCGGGCTCGCCGCAACGCAGGAAGGGGTTGATCGATCGTTCTTGCGCGATGGCACCTGGCACGGTTGGCAAGCCATTGGCGCGCTGCGTTTCGCACCGGCGGGTGTAGGCCGCAAGGTGCTCATTCTCAGGTTCCACCGCGCGTGCGAACTGCAGATGGCGAAGTTCATCGACGGTGCCGACATGATCGGCGTGGTGGTGGGTCACTAGAATGCCGGCCAGCGTGAGATGCTGCGCCGCGAGCGCGGCAATCACTGGCGCGCTGTCCCCCGGATCGACGACGATGGCGCTGCTGCCATCGTGAAGCATCCAGATGCAGTTGTCGTTGAAGGCGGGTAGGGCGAGCAGATTCATGTCGAACGGTGCCGGGATTATAGGTTTGACCGAGTGGCTGCAGACCCCTGCCGGCCGCTACCTGCTCGACTGGGAACAGCAGCACATGGACCTCGCGGTGGCGGACCTGTTCGGCTTTCATGCGCTGCAGCTCGGCCTGCCACAGCTCGACGCGCTGCGCGGCAATCGCATGCCGCATCGCTGGGTCGGGCTGGACGTGGCGACCTCGCCCGACACGCCCGTCGACGGGTCGCCTTCGACGCCCTCGGCACCGCGCGCGGCGGTTGCGGTTCGTTGCGACTTCGACGCCTTGCCGTTCGACGCGCAAAGCCTCGATCTGGTGGTGTTGCCGCATGTGCTGGAGGTGGCGCGCGACCCGCACCTGACGCTGCGCGAGGTCGAACGCGTGTTGCGTCCGGAAGGCCGCGTGGTGATCGTCGGCCTCAACCCGTCCAGCCTGTGGGGCCTGCGCCAGCGCATGGGCCGCCTGAGCCGCGGCGTGGTGCCCGGCGGACACGCTCCCCTGTTCTTGCCGAGCGCTGGCGAGTTCCTGGCCTACCGGCGTCTGCGCGACTGGCTGCGTCTGTTGAGCTTCGAGGTAGAAGCCGGGCGGTTCGGTTGCTATCGGCCGCCGGTGACATCTGAAAAATGGCTGGGCCGCTTCGAGTGGATGGAGCGTGCCGGCGACCGCTGGTGGCCGGTGTTCGGTGCGGTGTATTCGCTGACGGCTGTCAAACGTGTGCGCGGCATGCGGTTGGTCGGCCTGGCGCGCACGCAGCGCCAGCAAGCCAAGGCTGCACCGGCGGTGGCCGCGCGACACAACAACTCCCGATGACCAATTTGATGACCGCAGTCTCCAGTTCTGGCCAGCCGGCCATCGCCACGCCCAGGGTCACGATCTACACCGACGGCGCTTGCAAGGGCAACCCCGGTCGGGGCGGCTGGGGTGCCTGGCTGAGCGCGGGTGGCCACGAAAAAGAGCTGTTCGGTGGCGAGCCGCTGACCACCAACAACCGGATGGAACTCACCGCCGTGATCGAAGCGCTGGCGTCGCTCAAGCGCAGCTGCGACATCACGATCTACACCGACAGCGAATACGTTCGCAAGGGCATCACCGAATGGATCCACGGCTGGAAGCAGCGTGGCTGGAAAACCGCGGCCCGGCAGCCTGTAAAGAACGCCGATCTGTGGCAGCGACTGGACGCCTTGCGCAGCCTGCACAAGGTGGATTGGCGCTGGGTCAAGGGCCATGCCGGCGACCCTGGCAACGAACGGGCGGATGCGCTGGCCAACCAGGGCGCAGCGAGCCTCGGCAGGTGACGCGGCGCGCTGGCGCTTCAGCCGCGCGAACTGGCGTGAACGCCCAGCACGCCGATCACGACCAGGCCGATGCTGGAGAGCTTCAGCGCCGTGGCGGGCTCCTTGAAATACCACACGCCGATGGCTGCCGTGGCCACCGTGCCGACGCCCGACCACACGGCATAGACGACGCTCAGGCCCAGCACCCGCACCACGAAGGCGTTCAGGCTGAACGACACCGCATAGAACACGAAGATCAACAGCGAAGGC
>JANNEI010000374.1:0-2441 GCA_031378565.1 Burkholderiales bacterium | reverse complement strand
GTAAGCCCCCCACGCCAGGAACCGCCCATCGTGCGACTCGACCCGCACCGTCTCCCCCGCGTCCGCCTTGCCGCTCGCCACGCTGCCCGCAAACACCCACGGATGCCGCCGCAGCAGCGAGCGCTCCTTGCCCTCGCGAAGCTTGATGATTTTCATGCCGGGATTGTCGTGGAGGCTGACTTCGATACCTCAGCCCGGTCGGCGTATCTCAGCCCGAGCGAAGTGTGTGTGTGGCGAGCGAAGCGAAGCTCCCCTCAAGCAACAACCGTGGCCGGGTCTCCCGGCTGCTGGGTTGGCGCCCCCTCGGGGGGCAGGAGCGCGAGCGACGTGGGGGCGAACAGTTCAGCAGGAGCGCGAGCGACGTGGGGGCTATCGTTTCTTTGCTCGCGGATGCGCCGCGTCATACACCTTCGACAGATGCCCGAAATCGAGCTTGGTGTAGACCTGCGTGGTGGTGATGCTGGCGTGTCCCAGCAGTTCCTGCACGGCGCGCAAATCACCGCTCGATTGCAGCAGGTGCGAGGCGAACGAATGACGCAGCATGTGCGGGTGGACATGCGTGGGCAAGCCCGCCTTCAGCGCGCGCAGCTTCAGGCGCGATCGCACCTGGCTTGGCGTGATGCGCGTGCCGCGGTTGCTGACGAACAGCGCCGGCTCACCGGTACTGGCCAGGCTGTCGCGCACCGCCAGCCAGCCGGCCAGCGAGCGCAATGCAGCGCCGCCCACCGGCACACTGCGCCGCTTGCTGCCCTTGCCCAGCACATGCGCCGTGGCATCGCTGGCGTCGATCCAGCCAGCGGCTTCGGCCCCGGCCCGCACATCGAGCCCCACCAGTTCACCCACCCGCAAGCCGCAGCCGTAAAGCAACTCGGTCAGGCACTGGTCTCTGGCCGCGAGCACGGGTGAGTCGGCAGCGTCGTTCTGCTCCGCCAGCAACACCGCCTGGTCGACCGACAAGGCCTTGGGCAACGGCTTGGGCGACTTCGGCGCGCGAATGCCTTCGACCGGGTTCAGCGCCACATGCCCGGCGCGGCCCAGCCAGCGATACAGGCCGCGCCACGCAGACAGCTCGATGGCGATGCTGCCGGGTGCCAGCCCGCGCCGGTGCAACGCGCCTGCCCACAGCCGGATGTGGTGCGGCTGCACTTCGCGCAGCGCCACCGGCACGCCATCGGCAAAGGTTTGCAGTCGGGTGAAGGCCTCGGTGTACATCGCCAGCGTTCGCGCCGCCAGCCGGCGCTCGACTTCGAGGTGAACCAGGTGCTGGCGAATGTCGAGGGCGAACTCCATCGCGGCCACCGTGGATCACGTCGCCATCAAGGGGCGTGAATCAGCCGGGACAGGCTGGCGCTGGCGATCTCGCCGATGCGCATCAGAAACTCGGTGCCCATGTCTGCACCGAACCGGGTCGGGTCGGGTGAACCGAGCACCAGCATCCCGAACGCCCCTGCCCCCGCGCCGGCACCAGCGCCGTGGCGCAGCGGAATCAGCGCCAGCGACGCCACCGCCGCCGGCTCGTCCAGCCAGGTCGCTGCTTCAAAGCCGGAATTGATGCCGCAGTACGGCAGGCTCAGGCTGCCGGCGAAGCTCTTGGCGTCGTCGGTCACCGCCTGGGCAAACGGCAAGCCGGCATAGGCAGTGCCGGCACCCCACACGCGAATGCCGGCCTGCGGAATCAGGAACTGGTGCGACAGCTCGCGCACCAGCACCGCAGGCAAATCACCCGGCTCGGCCGTCAGCAACACGGCGCGGGTGACGCGGTGCAGCTTGTCGGCAATCGCCACGTTTTCCTGTCCGTGGCGAATCATCTCCATCACCTTCTGCTCCATCGCCTTCAGCTTGTCGCGCAGCATTTCCATCTGCCGTTCCTGCAACGACACCGCGCGTGCACCGTGCGGGCTGGTCAGCTGCACGGCACTCAGCAACTCGGCGTGGCGCTCGAAAAACGCCGGCGTGTTGGCCAGGTAGTTGGCGATGTCTTCTTCCGTGATGCCCTGCACCCCAGCGCTCTTGTTCACAGTTCGATCTCTCCTTCGAAAACCGTCGTTGCCGGGCCGGTCATCAGCACCGATGCGCCCATTCCCGTCCATTCGATGTCGAGCCTCCCGCCGCGCGCCTCCACGGCCACGCGCGCATCCAGCAGGCCCAGCCGGATGCCCGCGACCACCGCCGCGCAGGCACCGGTGCCGCAGGCCAGTGTTTCGCCGGCCCCGCGCTCGAACACCCGCAGGCGGACCTCGTTGCGGCTGATGACCTGCATGAAACCCGCGTTGACGCCGCGCGGAAAACGCGCGTGCCGTTGCATCCATTCGCCCTCGGCACTGACCGGCGCGGTGTCCACGTCGGCCACGATCTGCACCGCGTGGGGATTGCCCATCGACAGCACGGCCAACTCCCTGACTTCACCGCCCACATCCAGCGACCACAGCTCGAAGCCGTTG
>JANNEI010000360.1:0-2155 GCA_031378565.1 Burkholderiales bacterium | reverse complement strand
GCTGCAGCGTTCGCAGCCCTTCCTGACGGTGGGCTACGCCGTCGTTGCCGCACCCGGCTTCACCTTCAACAGCCTGGACGACCTGAAGAGCCAGCGCATCGCGGTGCTGTACGGCTCGACGCCGCAAATCCTGCTGGCCGGTTTCGACGGCTTCAAGACCACCACCTTCCGCAGCGCCGAAGAAGCTCTGGGCGCGCTCGCCAAAGGCGAGGTCGACACGGCCTTTCTGTGGGGGCCGATCGCCGGCTACGAGAACAAGAAGCGCTGGGCCAGCCGCTGGCGCGTGACGCCGGTGGCCGGGCACGACCTGTCGGGCCAGGTTGCGGTGGCGGTGCGCCGCGGCAAGGACGATCTGGCGAAGGCGATCGACCGCTCGCTGGCCGAACTGAAGCCGCAGATCGCCATGCTGGCCGACAAGTACGGCTTTCCGCGCGAGACGCCCATCAACCTGGCGGTCGCGCAACGCGCGCTGCCGATGGCGGTGGTGGTGGAGGTGCCTTCAACGCACTGGGTCGCCGTCAACGAATCGCAACCGGCCAAACGCGTCAAACCCGCGAGCAAAGCGGCTCCTTCAGCCAAAGTTCCGGCAGCGGAAGCAACGCCCGTCGCCGCAGCGGCACCCGCGTTGTCGGAAGCCGCGATGGCCGGCCGGGTGCAGTTCAACGACCGCTGCTCGCACTGCCACGGCTCCGACGGCTACAGCCCGGTGCGCGAACGTGACGTCCGGTACCTGAAGGCCCGTTACAGCGACAAATGGCAAGACACCGCAACGCTGACGATGAAGAACGGCCGCCCCGACGCCGGCATGCCGGCCTGGAAGGAAATCCTGAAGGAGTCCGATCTGCAGCAGATCGTCAGCTTCCTCGTATCGATCCAGAAGTGATCGGCCCTGCCCGCGCCGGCTCGGCGGCCGATCATCCCCAGCCCGCGCACGCGCAGCGCGGGTGCGCCCGGCGCTCAGCCATGTGAACCCGGCCTGGCCTGCTTGAGATGCCGGTAGACCAGCCCGCGCGAGACGCCCAGCGTGCGCGCGGCCTTCGACACATTGCCGCTGCAGGCCTGCAAGGTGCGCGTGATCAGGTGCAGCTCCGAATCGCGCAGCGTGCCCGATGCCGATTCGGCAGGCACCGCTTCGGTCCCGGTCCCCGCCCCGGCCCCGGTCCCGGTCGGTGTGGCCGCCCTTCGGTCGGGGGCATTCAGCTGCAGCGGATGCGCCGCGCCGTCGCGCGCCTGCATGCGCGCCAGCAGCCACACGTTCAGCCCGTTGGGCAGCCGGTGCGCGGCAGCGTCGCTGCGCCGCGTCAGCGCGGCCAGGGCCTGCAAATCCAGCGCAAAGACGGCGTCCGCGCGCAGCGACGCGCTGACCTGCGCCACCCCCAGCAGACGGGCCGCCGCACGGTTCATCCACGCGATGCGGCCGTCCGAGGCGATGCCGGCCAGTCCCTCCATCGGCGTGCCCAGATACGCCGGCGAGGTCTGCAGGTGGACAACGATGTGTTCGGCCGACTGCGCGCGCAGCAGGCGGTTCTCGATGGCGGTGGCGTACAGGCCCACCACCGACGCAGCGTCGAAGCCGAACGGGCGCGATTCGCTGGTCACGTCGAGCACCCCGGCCACCTGGCCGTGGATGTTGCGGATCGGTGCGGCCGCACAGTGCAGCACCTGCACGACACCGAAGAAGTGCTCGCCACCCAGCACCAGACTGGGCTCACCGGTGTGCGCGGTCAGCCCCAGGGCATTGGTGCCGATGCTGTCCTCGGCCAGGTTGCAGCCGACGCGGCGCGCCAGCGGCAGCAGCACCTCGTCGGGGTTGTAGCCGGCGCGGGCCGAGTGCACGACGACGCCTTGTGGATCGGTCAGCAGCACGGTGCACGAGGTGCCGGCCAGGGTGCTTTCGAGCTGGTTCAGTTCGTTGCTGGCGGCGGCCAGCAAGACCCGGCTGCGGGTCAGTGCCGAGTGCGCGCGACTGGCAGTGACGGTGTCGAACGCGACGGCTTCGGCCGGATTGCGCTGCGCTTGCAGGCACCGCGCCCAGGACTGGATCACGCCTTCGCTGACCAGCCCGGACGGCCGCACGCCTTCTTCGAAGTAGCGCTGCCGCGCCAGCGCCAGGCGCTGCTGCGGGGTCGTGAAGAAGGGCTGCATGGGCAGGGCG
>JANNEI010000358.1:0-4635 GCA_031378565.1 Burkholderiales bacterium | reverse complement strand
GCCTGGAAGTTGACAGCGCGGCCGGGAACCACCGTGGAGATCGCGTGCTTGTAGACCATCTGCGTCACGGTGTTGCGAAGAAGAACCACGTACTGGTCGAACGACTCGATGTGGCCCTGCAACTTGATGCCGTTGACAAGGTAGATCGAGACGGGAACATGCTCCTTGCGCAGCAGGTTCAAAAACGGATCCTGCAAAAGTTGACCTTTGTTGCTCACGATATTTTTTCCGTGTTGAAAAAACGTTGGATTCTCACGTTACCACAGGGTTCCCTTGACCCGCATATTCGGCGGGCTCGCCTCAACTGGTCTTGTCGTCATAGGGATTTCGCCCGGATCGCATCTCGATGCGCAGGGGCGTTCCGGTCAACTTGAAGTGCTCGCGAAAGCGTCCCTCCAGGAAGCGTTTGTACGAATCCGTCACGTGCTCCAGCGAATTGCCATGCACCACGATGACCGGCGGGTTCATGCCGCCCTGGTGCGCATAGCGCAGCTTGGGGCGGAACATGCCCGCGCGCTTTGGCGTCTGGTGCTCCACCGCGTCCAGCAGCAAGCGTGTCAGCACAGGCGTGGACATCTTGCGGTTGGCAGATGCGTGCGCGTCGGCGATCGCCTGCCACACCGGCCCGAGGCCTTGACGCCGGATGGCCGAAATGTTCATCACCGGAGCGAACTTCAGAAATGCCAACCGCTGCTCGATCGAGCGTTGCAAGGTCTGCTTCTGGTAGTCGTCCACCGCATCCCACTTGTTGACCGCCAGCACCACGGCGCGGCCACTCTCCAGGATGTAACCGGCGATGTGCGCATCCTGCTCGCTGACGCCTTGCGTGGCGTCGAGCAGCAGCAGCACCACGTTGGCCTCGGCGATGGCCTGCAGCGTCTTGACCACCGAAAACTTTTCGATCGCCTCGAAGACCTTGCCCTTGCGGCGCAACCCTGCGGTGTCGATCAGCTGAAACCTTTGCCCGTTGCGTTCGAAAGGCACGCTGATGGCGTCGCGCGTGGTGCCCGGCATGTCGAAGGCAATCAGGCGCTCCTCGCCCAGCCAGGTGTTGATCAGGGTGCTCTTGCCGACGTTCGGCCGACCCGCCACCGCCAGGCGAATCGGCGCGCCCTCTTCCGCCTCGGGTTCCTCAACGTCGAAACTGAAGTGGGCCAGCGCCGCTTCGGTCAGGCTGCGAATGCCCTGTCCGTGCGCCGAAGACACCGCGTGCGGTTCACCCATGCCCAGTTCGTAGAACTCGCCGAGCAGGGGCGACTCCACCATCCCTTCGGCCTTGTTGGCAGCGATGACCACGGTCTTGCCGACGGTTCGCAGATAGCGCGCGATGTCGTGGTCCTGCCCCGACAGGCCGGCGCGAATGTCGACCACGAAGATGACCGCATCGGCCTCGGCCACGGCCTGGCGTGTTTGCTTGGCCATTTCCTTGACGATGCCGGTGTCGCTGTCTGGCTCGAAACCACCAGTATCGATCACGATGTATTCGTGCTCGCTGAGGCGGCCATCACCGTAGTGGCGGTCACGGGTCAGCCCGGCGAAATCGGCCACGATGGCGTCGCGACTCTTGGTCATTCGGTTGAACAAGGTCGACTTGCCGACGTTGGGCCGACCGACGATCGCGATGACCGGTTTCATGCTGCGCTCGGCGCGGCCTATTCGGGCCGGAAGGCGAACAGGCCGCCCGCCCTGGTCACCACCAGCATGGTGGTACCAGAAACCACCGGCGCTGCAACGATGGCGCTGCCGTCGGTGGGCAGGCGCAGCACGGCATCGCCCTTGTCGCGCGACAGGAAGTGCAGCGTGCCTTCCGCGTCGCCGAAGACCACCGTCTGGCCGACGATCAGCGGTGAGCTCAGGCCACGGTGCATCAGCTTGTCCGACGACCACGCCACGTCGCCGCTGGCGGCCCGCCACGCGGTCAGCCGGTCCGACGCATCGGCACCGAACACGTATTGCTCGTCGGCGGCGACGCCGTTCGTGCCACCCGTGACCTTGGTCCAGTTCAGCGTGCCGCGTTCTGCATTCATGCAGCCGACCGCGGCCTGAAACGACCGCGAGCAAACCGCATCACCGACGCGGGCGGCCGGGGCCACCAGATCGGCCAGCCGCTCGACCTCGTTGGTGCCGCGGGGCGAGGCCAGAGCGACCTCGAAGCGCACGCTGCCGTCACGCGGGTCGAGCCCGGCCAGGCGCGCGCCCTGCCCGACCAGCAGGGTGTCCTTGAACGCGGCGATCACGCCGGCATGCGCGAGCGTCAAAGGGTCGCCGGGGCGTTGAACCGACCAGAGCTTGCGGCCATCCAGCGCGTCGAAGGCCTGCACGCTGCGGTCGGTCCCGAGGATGAACACGCGCTCGCCAGCCACCAATGGCGCCGTGGTCACCCGCGCGGCCAGCGCCTTGCGCCACAGCACACGACCGGCTTCGATCGCCACCAGTTCACCGTCGCGCGTGACCACCGATGCCACGCGGCCATCGCTGCCGACGCCTGCACCGAGCTTGCTGCCCACGTTGGCGCGCCACAGTTCGCGTCCGCTGTCGGCCTGAACGGCCAGCACGGTGCCGTCGTTCCCCGCCACCGTGAAGACGCCCGCGTTCACTGCCACGGACAGGGGAAATTGCGCACCCTCGATGCGTTGATTCCAGACCTGGCGGCCTGCGATCTGCGGCGTCAGCGGCTCCAGCGGTTTCGGCTTGGGTTTGTCCGGTCCGCTGGCGCAACCCGCCAGCGCGGCCACAACGGCTGCTGCAACCAGCAGCGAGCACAGCCGCCTCATCGAGACACCGCCGGCTTGGCGGTCACGACAGCGTCCGGCGCGGCACCGAGCGCGGTCAGCTTGGCCTCGATCAGGCGGCGGTATTCGACTTTCGGGTCCATGCCCGTCCAGGCTTTTTGGTAGGCCGCCTTGGCGTCCTCGGTCTTGCCTTGTGCCTGCAGAATGTCGCCGCGGCGGTCGGCCACCAGTGCCTCGAACTCCTTGGCGGTGGCACCGTCGAGTTGCTTGAGTGCTTCATCGAACTTCTTCGAATCCAGCAAGGCACCGGCAAGCCGCAGCCTGGCCACGGTCTGGTACTCGGTTTCGACAGCGTTCTCGCTGACCCAGCCCAGAGTCGCCTGTGCCGCGTCCGGCTTGCCCTTTTCGAACTGCACCTTGGCTGCCAGCAGGCCGCCTTGCTGGGCGAACGCGGTGCGTGGATAGCGCTCTTTCAGGTCGGCGAAAATGCGCGTCACCTTGTCGGCATCGCCGGCCTGCGCAGCGCGGTCGAGTTCGTCGAACATCGCACCCGCCTTCACGCCCTGGTCGCGCTGCCACCAGGCCCAGCCGTTCCAAGCCGCGAAGCCGCCAAGCGCTGCGATCAGCAGCCAGGTGACGAGGTTTCCGTACTGCTTCCAGAAATGCTTGAGCTGATCGAGCTGTTCCTGTTCTTCGAGATCGAGATGCGTGGCCATGAGCGGGGGCTTGTTCCGGGAAGGCGAGATTATGCGTTGAGGAGTTCGGCGATCAGCGCCGGCAGGTCGGCCAGCCTGGCCAGGCGCTGCGGCTGGTCGGCTTGCCTCAGAGGCTTGATCGACGCTTCGCCGCGCGCGATCTCGTCGTCACCGAAGATCAGCGCGTAGCGCGCTCCGCTGGCGTCGGCGCGCTTGAACTGGTTCTTCATGCTGCCCCAGGCGTCGGCACCCGCGGCGTGCATCTGCACGCGCAGGCCGGCACCGCGCAACGCTTCGCAGCTTGTTGCGGCGACGGGCATCGCGCTGGCGTTGGGGACGATCGCATAGACATCGGGCGCAGGGACAGGAGGCTGCACGCCCACCGCTTCCAGCACCAGCAGCATGCGCTCGACGCCCATGCCCCAGCCGACCGCCGGCGTCGGCTTGCCGCCGAGCTGCTCGAACAGGCCGTCGTAGCGGCCACCGCCGCAGACCGTGCCCTGAGAGCCGAGCTTGTCGGTGATCCACTCGAACACCGTCAGGTTGTAGTAGTCCATGCCTCGAACCAGACGCGGGTTGATGCGGTACGCCAGACCCACCGCGTCGAGTACCGCGCGCACGCCGTTCAAGTGGGCGAGCGAGGCTTCGCCGAGGAAATCCATCAGCTGCGGCGCCGCTTCCACCAGCGCCTGCATCGCAGGGTTCTTGGTGTCGAGGATGCGCAGCGGGTTGCTGTGCAGGCGGCGCTTCGCGTCGTCGTCGAGCACATCGGCTTGCGTCTCGAAGTGCGCGATCAGCGCGGCGCGGTGCGCCATGCGCTCGGCGGGCTGGCCCAGGCTGTTCAGTTCAAGCCGAACGTCCTGGTCGGACAGGCCCAGATCGCGCAACAGCGCGCGGCACATCAAGATTTGCTCGGCGTCGACGTCCGGGCCGGCGAAGCCCAGCGCCTCCACATCGATCTGGTGGAACTGACGGTAGCGGCCCTTTTGCGGCCGCTCGTGACGGAAAAGGGCCACGCTCGACCAGACCCGCAGCGGCCCGTTGTAGAGCGCGTTGTGCTCCACCACCGCGCGCACGATGCCGGCGGTGGCCTCGGGGCGCAGCGTCAACTTGTCGCCGTTCATCGCATCGACGAAGGAATACATCTCTTTCTCGACGATGTCGGTCACCTCGCCCAGCCCGCGCACGAACAGCGCGGTCGGCTCGAC
>JANNEI010000343.1:0-3272 GCA_031378565.1 Burkholderiales bacterium | reverse complement strand
CGCACGCACCAGCGATGCTTCCATCTCGTCCGGCACGCTGATCGTGTAGCCCGCGATGACCCGCTGGCGCTGCAGCCGCTCCATGCGGCTTTGCACGGTGGTGCGCGACAGCTTCAGCTTGCGCGCCAACTCGGCCGTGGGCGCGCGCGAGTTCTCGCGCAGCAGCGCGAGCAGCGCCTGGTCTTTGGCGTCCAGCACGGGGTTGGTCATTTCGCAGGAATTTGGTAGTCGATATGCCGAATTATGCAATTCGTTTCGTTGATAGAAGTACTGCGTTTTGCCTGGGAATTGTCGAAAATCCAGTATCTGCAATTGATTCAGAGGCCGCGTCATCATGAAAAACATCCTCGTCATCGGTGGCGGCAAGATCGGCTCGGTGGTCGCCGACCTGCTCGTACAAACGCCCGAATCCGACGGCTATTGCGTGACCGTGGCCGATCGCTCGGCGAGTGCGCTGGCCGAGATCTCGAAGACCGCCCACGAATCCGCCCGCCTGACCACGCAGCAGCTCGACGTGACCGACGCCGTGGCCCTGCGCGCCGCATTGGCTGGCCGCTTCGCGGTGTTGAGCGCCGCGCCGTACCACCTGACCGTGAAGGTGGCCGAGGCGGCGCGCGAACTCGGCGTGCACTACCTCGACCTGACCGAGGACGTGGCCAGCACGCGGCGCATCCGCGAGCTGGCGGTGGGTGCCGGCAGCGCCTTCATTCCGCAGTGCGGGCTGGCACCGGGCTTCATCTCGATCGTCGCGGCCGACCTGGCGCGGCAGTTCGACTCACTCGACTCGGTGCGCATGCGCGTCGGCGCGCTGCCCGCCTACCCGAGCAATGCGCTGAACTACAACCTGACCTGGAGCACCGAGGGCGTCATCAACGAATACTGCGAACCCTGCGAGGCCATCGTCGACGGCCAGATCCGCGAGGTGCCGGCGTTGGAAGAGCGCGAGGAGTTCTCGCTCGACGGCGTGCTGTACGAGGCCTTCAACACCTCGGGCGGCCTCGGCACGCTGTGCGAAACCCTGCAAGGCAAGGTGCGCACGCTGAACTACCGCACCATCCGCTACCCCGGCCATGCCGCCATCATGAAAGCGCTGCTGAACGACCTGCGCCTGCGCGACCGCCGCGATGTGCTGAAAGACATTCTGGAGAACGCGCTGCCGGCCACGATGCAGGACGTGGTGATCGTTTTCGTCACCGTGGCCGGCCTGCGCGACGGCCGTCTGCAGCAAGACACCTTTGTCCGCAAGATCTACAGCCACACGCTGGCCGGCCGCATGCACAGCGCGATCCAGATCACCACCGCCAGCAGCCTGTGCGCGATGCTGGACATGCTGGCCGCAGGGCGGTTGCCGCAGCGCGGGTTCGTGCGCCAGGAAGATGTGGCGCTCGGCGACTTTCTGGCGAATCGGTTCGGGCGGGTTTACGCACCGAACGCATTGGCCAGGGCGGCGTGAGGCGGGCGCGCCCAGAACGTTGCGTTTGACGTGCCGACCGACCTGTATGCGAGGCCCGATCGGCCCAGTCGGCAGTCGGGCGTCGCTTGATCTTGCCGAAAATCCAAATTAGAATATTCTCTAATCGAACGTTAGTTCGTAATAAGAACTTTTAGTGTCGGAGAGGACGATGATCAACAAGCTTTCCGAGTCCGTCGAAGCCGCGCTGCAGGGGATTCCCGACGGTGCCACGGTGATGATCGGCGGCTTCGGCGGTGCCGGGCAGCCGAACGAGTTGATCGACGCGCTGATCGCGCAAGGCGCGCGCGACCTGACCCTCATCAACAACAACGCCGGCAATGGCGACACCGGGCTGGCGGCGCTGCTGATGACGGGGCGGGTGCGCAAGATCATCTGCAGCTTTCCGCGCCAGGCCGACTCGCAGGTGTTCGACAGCCTGTACCGCGCCGGCAAGCTCGAACTGGAATTGGTCCCTCAAGGCAACCTGGCCGAGCGCATTCGCGCGGCGGGCTCGGGCATCGGCGGCTTCTACTCGCCCACCGGCTACGGCACCGAACTGGCCCAAGGCAAGGAAACACGCGAGATCGATGGCCGCATGCATGTCTTCGAGTCGCCGCTGCACGCCGACGTGGCGCTGATCAAGGCCGAGGCCGGCGACCGCTGGGGCAACCTGGTGTACCGCAAGACGGCGCGCAATTTCGGCCCGATCATGGCGATGGCGGCGAAGCTCAGCATCGCGTCGGTGCACGATGTCGTGGAGCTGGGTGCGCTCGACCCGGAGCACATCGTGACGCCCGGCATCTTCGTGCAGCGCGTGGTCAAGGTGCCGCGCAGCGCCACCGGCCCGGCCGGCTTCAAGCAGGCGGCGTGAATCGGGAGACGAGCATGCAAAAACTCAGCCGCGATCAGATGGCCGCCCGGGTGGCGCAAGACATTCCGGAAGGCGCCTATGTGAACCTGGGCATCGGCCTGCCGACGCTGGTCGCAAACCACCTGCCGAAGACGAAAGAGATCTTTCTTCACAGCGAGAACGGCCTGCTCGGCATGGGCCCCGCGCCGGCCGAGGGCGATGAAGACTACGACCTCATCAACGCCGGCAAGCAGCCGGTCACGCTGCTGGCGGGCGGCGCGTATTTTCACCACGCTGACAGCTTCGCGATGATGCGCGGCGGCCACCTCGACTTCTGCGTGCTGGGCGCGTTCCAGGTTTCGGTCAGCGGCGACCTGGCCAACTGGCACACAGGCGGCGATGCGATTCCCGCCGTGGGCGGTGCGATGGACCTGGCCATCGGTGCCAAGAAGACCTTCGTGATGATGGAGCACCTGACCAAGAAGGGCGAGAGCAAACTGGTGGCGGCCTGCACCTATCCGCTGACCGGCATTGCCTGCGTCAGCCGCATCTACACCGACCTGGCCGTGATCGACGTGACACCCGCCGGGCTGAAGGTGGTCGAAACCGTCAACGGCCTCGGCTTCGACGAACTGCAAAAGCTCAGCGGCGTTCCGCTGATCGCGTGAACCACGAACTGATCGGAACCACCATGACCGAAGCCTTCATCGTCGACGCCGTTCGCACCCCGTTCGGCCGCTACGGCGGCGCGCTGTCCAGCATCCGCACCGACGACCTCGGCGCGATTCCGTTGCAGGCGCTGATGGCCCGCAACCCGGGTGTCGACTGGCAGGCGGTGACGGATGTGATCTACGGCTGCGCCAACCAGGCGGGCGAGGACAACCGCAACGTGGCGCGCATGTCCAGCCTGCTGGCCGGCCTGCCGATCGAGCTGCCGGGTGCCACGATCAACCGGCTGTGCGGCTCGGG
>JANNEI010000328.1:0-8324 GCA_031378565.1 Burkholderiales bacterium | reverse complement strand
CCGACCGACCCGCTGTGGTTGTAGAACTGCGCCTGGGCCGGCATGCCGGCACCGAAGAGAGACGCTGCGGCGATGGCCAGCGCAAGCGGTCGGAAGACAAGAACACAGCGCGGCTTCGGCAACATGGGTTTCTCCTCGCGTCAAGGTTTGGACAGACGGATTTATGCCAACTGTTAACGATTGTCACGACTACTCGATAGCGCATCCATCCCCAAAACATGCGAGTACGACTCGACCCCCCGATTTGAGGGGCGGCTAAACCCGGGCGAGGCGCACGGTCCTGCGGGCGATGGTCAGTCGCGGTTCACCCGTGCCGCAGTGAGCAAGCCTTGGATAGCGCGGACTGCTTCGGCATCCGCAGGCTGCTGCTGAAGCTGCGTCTCGAGTGCGCTCGCGAGCAACGCCTCGCTGCTCGCAAAGTCGCCCTGCGCCTGCCGCGAACGCGCCACCAGGCACTGGCTTGCCGCAACCGTCGGATGCCGAGCGCTGAGGACACGCTCGTGAATCTTCAGCGAGCGCTCGGCGAGCGGTAGGGCTTGCGCGCTGTGCCCGAGTGCCAGTTTCAGTTCGGCCAGGCTGCCCAGGCTCCACGCAGTCCAGGGGTGGCTGGCACCGAGTGCGTTTTCCCAAAGTTCCAGTGTCCGCTCGGCCAGCGGTTCGGCCTCGGCGAGGCGGCCCTGCCCGCGCAAGGCCTCGGCCAGGTTCCACAGCGACAGGCCGATGTCGGGGTGTCCGGCGGGCAGCGCCTTTTCCTGCGCTACCAGCGCGCGCCTGACCAGCGGTTCGGCAGCGGCGAAGTCGCCACGCTTGGACATCAGGTCGGCCAGGGCCGTCAACGCGGCGGCGGTATCGGGATGGTCGGGGCCGAGCAGTCGCTCGCGAATTTCGAGGACGCGCTGGTTGAGAGATTCGGCTTCGTCGTGGCAACCCGACTCGCTGAGCGTGCTGGCCAGCAGATCGAGCGTGCTCACCGTCAGCGGGTGCTCGGCACCGAGCACCCGCTCGCGGATTGACAGTGCACGCCGCACGAGGGGCTCGGCTGCAGCATGCTCGCCGCGCCCGATGAAGTAGCCGGCGAGTACGGCCACGGTGCGGGCGGTGTCGGGATGTTCGGAGCCCACGGCGGCTTCCTGCGACGCCAGCGCGCGCCGCAGCAGCGGCTCGGCGGGCTCCACATCGCCTTGGCTGATGAAGACGCGGGCCAGGTTCGTCAGCGCCTTGGCGGTTTCGGCGTGGTCTGGGCCGAACTGCACTTCAGACAGCTCGATCAGGTCTTCCGTCAGAGGGCGCAGCGTCTGGCCGGCGTAGGCGTTGAGGTAGTTGAAGAACTGGGCATCGAACCAGCTGACGCAGCCGCGTGGATCGGACAGGCGCAAGTGGTAGACCGCTTCTACAAGCGCACGGCAGGCCGACGGGTCGACCTGCTGCGGCCCCGCAACCTCGGCGCGCTCACGCCAGAAGGCACCCAGCGCGGCATGCAGCGCCCGCGCCAGCGTCATGTCGCTGGCATGAGCCGACGCCACCAGGTACTCACGCATCAGGCCATGCATGGTGTAGAGACCGTCCGCCTGGCGCTCGACGAAACTTTGCTGCGTCAGTTCGCCGAACACTACGTGGTGGACCTGCGCCGGGCAGGCCTGACGCAGCGCGTGCAACACCTCAGCGTCGAACATCCGCGCATGCGCCAGTGCGACGAGTGCTGCCACCATCGCCGGGTCGAGGTGGTCCAGGAAGCGGGCGATGATCTCCGGGTGGGAGCCGCCGAAAGCATCGCTGACCGGTACCTCGCCGCGGTTCATCAGCCGCTCATAGACGCCCACCTGCAGGTCGAGGTAGAACGGCACGCCGCGCGACGCGGCCACGATGTGGCGGCGAATGTCGTCTTGGACGATCGGCACCTTGCGCAGGAACAGATCGGCGTCGGCAGCCGAAAGCGCCGACAGCAGCCGCTGCTCGATCACCGGTGCCCAGCTCGGATCGATCTCGGGCCAGCGCAGCTGGTCGCGGCCAAGGATCACGAACAGCACGCCCGGCAGTTCCTCGGCCAGCCGGCGCACCCAGCTGTCGACACGGATCGCGGCTGGCCCGGTGACATGGGCCTGGCCGGTCCACAAGCGCTCGTAGGTATCGACGAAGACGACCAGCCGACGCGGCGTCTTGCTGTGCGACAGGTAGTGCGCGATGTCGGCACCGAGGTAGCGCGGCAGTTGCTCGAACAAATCGGGTGCAGCCAGCTCCTCGATCCCTTCCAGTGCCTCGCGCCCGTAGCGCTGGAAGGCATCGCGCGCCCAACCGTAGCCGCGCACCAGCGTCGTGAACACTTTGGCTGCTTCGCCGACGAACGGAATGCCGCTTGCCTGCGTCATCGCTGCGACTGCGTTGCCGTAGTCGGCATGGATGTAGGTGAACAGTTCGGGGTAGCGCTCGCGCACCGGTGCCGACTTTTGCGTCAGCTCGAAGTGGCGGATGAAGGCAACGTTGAAGACCGGAAACGGCACGTCGGCCGTCTTGGCCAGCGCCAGCCGGATGTGCAGCAGCGCCTCTTCGGGCTGGCGGAAGCGAGCATTCTCGAAATCGATGTGGGCCCAGCCCAGGGTCTTGAAGTTGTCGGCGCGCTGTGCGACCGTCTTCATCAACTCCTTGCACAGCCGCGTTTTTCCGTGCCCGCCAACGCCGTGGACTGCCAGCACGCGGTATTCGTCCGGGCGCTGTGCGACGAGCCGGTCCTCGAACCATTCGAGCAGCTCCGTGCGGTCGGTAAACGCCTTCTGTGCGAGAAATTTCCGGGCAGTGTGTGAAGGTTGCGGCACGGCGGTACGCGGTTTGAGGCTCGACCAGACTGGCCCGATATTAGGGCCTGTCCGGACGCTTGCCGCCCCCCCGCCTTGCTGAGGCTGCCCGCGTGTTCAGCCGTTCGTTGCCCGCTTGCGCATCCGCATCAGCCGCGGCAGCACCAGCACACCCAGCACCACCAGCACCAGGAACAGCGACATCGGCCGCTCGAGAAAGACCGTCCAGCGGCCCTCACCGATGGACAGCGCGTTGCGCATCTGCGCCTCGGCCAGCGGGCCCAGGATCATGCCGACGACCACCGGCGCGGTCGGGAAATCGTAGCGGCGCATCAGCACGCCGAGCAGCCCGATGGCGTACAGCAGCACCAGGTCGAAAGCAGACTGGCGCATGCCGTAAACGCCCACTGTCGCAAAGATCAGGATGCCCGAGTACAGGTAGGACTTCGGGATTTTCAGCAGCTTCACCCACAAGCCGACCAGCGGCAGGTTGAGGATCAACAGCATCACATTGCCGATGTACAGCGAGGCGATCAGCGCCCACACCAGGGCCGAGTTTTTCTCGAACAGTTGCGGTCCGGGCTGGATGCCGTAGTTCTGGAATGCACCCAGCAGAATCGCCGTGGTGTTGGAGGTCGGGATGCCCAGCGTGAGCAACGGAATCAGCGTGGCGGTGACGGCTGCGTTGTTGGCCGCCTCGGGTCCGGCCACGCCTTCGATGGCACCGACGGTGCCGAATTCTTCGGGGTGCGTCGACAGCTTTTTCTCGGTTGCGTAACTCAGGAATGTGGGAATTTCGCTGCCGCCCGCAGGAATGGTGCCGAACGGGAAGCCGATCGCGGTGGCGCGCAGCCAGGCGGGCCATGAACGCGACCACTCGGCGCGCGTCATGTGGACCTTGCTCATGGCATTTTGCGTCTCGACCGTCTTGCCCTCATACAGCACCATGTACAGCGCTTCGCCGACCGCAAACAGGCCCACGGCGACCAGCACCACCTCCAGCCCGTCCATCAACTCGGGCACACCGCCGGTGTAGCGCGCCTGACCGGAAATCTGGTCGATGCCGACCAGTCCCATCGTCAGGCCAACGAACAGCGCCGTCATGCCGCGCAATGTGCTTTTGCCCAGCACCGCGCTGACGGTGGTGAAGGCCAGCACCATCAGCAAAAAGTACTCGGGCGGGCCGAGTCGCACCGCATACGTGGCCACCACCGGCGCAAAGAACGTGACCAGCACGGTGGCAATGGTGCCGGCCACGAACGAGCCGATCGCAGCCGTCGCCAGGGCGGCCCCGGCGCGGCCGTGCTTGGCCATCCGGTTGCCTTCCATCGCCGTCACCATCGAGGCGGACTCACCCGGCGTGTTGAGCAGGATCGATGTCGTCGAGCCACCGTACATCGCGCCGTAGTAGATACCTGCGAAGAAGATCAACGACGCCGTCGGCTCGACCTTCAAGGTGATCGGCAGCAGCATCGCCACCGCCGTGGCCGGGCCGATGCCGGGCAGCACGCCGATGGCGGTGCCGATGGTGCAGCCCACCAGCGCCCACAACAGGTTGATCGGCGTTCCTGCCGTCAGGAAACCCTGCATCAGGTTGTTCCATGTGTCCAGCATCAGAACGTCTCCGTCATCAGAGCCACCCGGTCGATGTGAGGCCCGGCAGGTTGATGGCCAGCAATTGCGTGAACATCCAGTACACCGGCGCGGCGATGGCGAAGCCGATGGCCGCGTCCTTCGCGAAGGCGCGCGGGCTCAGGTCGAGGCGGCCTTCTGCCGATTTGTAGCCGCGCACCGCGAGCACGAAACACAGCGTGCAGCTCGCGATGAATCCGATGCTGGTGATCAGCGCCGCGTTGAGCAGCAGCCCCGCTGTCACCCGGGCGAAGCCGGCCCAGTGGCCGCGCGCCGCCCCGGTCGGTTCCTCCATGTCCCGGAAGCCGCCGCTCATCGCCTCCCAGACCATGAAGCCGCCGCAAATCAACAAGCCGACGGCCACCAGCCAGGGCAGGAAGTTGGGTCCGACCCCGGAGTAGCCCGCTTCCGACCTGATCTGCGTGGCACCGCCGGCCAGCAGCAAGCCCGCCGCAACGGCACCGACACCGATCAGCAGTTGCGGCCGGGTCATCAGATCATTCCGGACTTCGCCATCACCGCGCGCAGGCTCGCGAACTCGTCGTCGACGAACTTCTCGAACGCCGGGCCGGTCATCAGCGCGGGCGTCCAGTTGTTCTTTTCCAGGGACTCGGCCCAGGCCTGGGTCTTGGTCGCCTTCACGATCATCTCGGCCAGCGCCTTGCGCTGGTCGGGCGTGATGCCGCCGGCACCGTAAACGCCGCGCCAGTTGCCGATGACCACGTTGATGCCCTGCTCCTTCAGCGTGGGCACGTCCACACCTTTCAGGCGCGCGTCGGACGTGACGGCCACCGCCCGCATCTTGCCGGTGGTGATGTATTCGGCGAACTCGCTGTAGCCGCTGCCGCCAATCGTCACGTTGCCACCCAGAATGGCAGCGGTCGCCTCACCACCCCCGCGGAAGGCCACGTAGTTGATCTTCGATGGATCGACGCCGACTTCACGCGCAATCATCGCCGCCGCAATGTGCTCGGTGGACCCGCGCGAGCCGCCGCCCCACTTCACGCTGCCGGGGTCTTTTTTCATCTGCTCGACCACGTCCTTCATGGTCTTGAAGGGCGAACTGGCGGGCAGCACGAAGACGTTGTATTCGCTGGTCAGGCGCGCAATCGGCGTGGCCTGCGACAGCGACACCGGCGGCTTGCCGGTGATGATGCCGCCCAGCATCACCGCGCCCATCACCATCACGGCGTTCGGGTCGGCCTTGTTGCCGTTGGCGAACTGCGCCAGGCCGATGGCCCCGGCCGCGCCGCCCTTGTTGTCGTAGCTCACCGAAGACGCCACGCCGGCTTCTTGCAGGGCCTTGCCCAGCGCACGCCCGGTGGTGTCCCAGCCGCCTCCCGGGTTGGCCGGAATCATCATTTTCAGGTTGGCACCGGCAGCCCGGGCGGGCATCGGCAGGACACCGGCGGCGGCAATGGCGGCCAAAGACTTCAGAAAGACATCGCGACGCATGGTTGACACCCTCGAGTTGAATTTCAAACAAGCTGCATGTTCGCGGCAAAAGCTGTCAGTCGGCTGTCCAATCACCTAGGGAAAATGCTAGGTGAGCCCGCCCATTCACCCGCGATGCGCGGCACAGACTTGCCCGGGTGTTCAAACCTTCTGCGCGATGAAGCTCCTGCTGATCGAAGACAACCTCGCGATGCAGACCACGCTGCAGCGCAGCTTCCAGCGCCGCGGCATGCAGGTGATCACCTGCGCCGACGGTGCGCGGGCGGTCGACCGCTGGCGCGCCAGCCTGCCCGATGTGGTGGTGCTCGACCTGAGCCTGCCGGGCCGCGACGGCTTGCAGGTGCTGGCTGATGCGCGCGCCGAGGGGCTGAGCGCACCGGTGCTGATCCTGACCGCGCGCGGCACGGTCGGCGACCGCATCCTGGGCCTCAACACCGGGGCCGACGACTACCTGCCAAAGCCCTTCGACCTGGACGAACTCGAAGCGCGGATTCAGGCGCTCGCACGGCGCGCGTCGCCAAGCTCCGACGCTGACACGGCCTCGCCCGAGTTCTGCGGTCTGCGCGATGACGGGCCAGGCGGCGCGATCTGCTTCCGTGGCCAACCGATGGAACTGGCCCCGCGCGAGGCGGCCCTGCTGCGCGCCCTGCTGGCCCAGGCCGGCCACGCGGTGGCCAAAGAGCGCCTGTTCGGCCTGGTGTTCCCGGGCCAGGCCCAAGTGCAAGCCGAGGCCATCGAAGTGGTCGCCTACCGCCTGCGCAAGAGGCTGGCCCACACCGGTGCCGAACTGGTGACCTTGCGTGGTCTGGGTTACCTGTTGAGACCGCAGTCGTGAGCGCCTGGTCACGCGCGCCGCGCCTGGGCCTGTCGATGCGCAGCCAGTTGCTGCTGGGCATCCTGCTGCCGGTGCTGGGCTTCATCGCGATCAACACAGCGGTGCTGTACCGGCAGGCGCTGCGCTCGGCCGACATCGCGTACGACCGCACTTTGCTGGCATCGGCCAAGTCGATCGGCGAGCTGCTGGACGTGACCGGCCAGGGCGAGGCGGCGCAGCTCAGCGCCAACGTGCTGTACGCCGCGCTCGAACCTTTCGAGGCCGACAACCGCAGCCGCATGTTCTACAAGGTCAGCGGGTTTCGAGGCGAGATGGTGTCGGGCTTCGCGGACTTGCCGCCGTGGCGCGGCACGCTGCCCGTCAAGGGGCTGTACGCGGCGCTGGTCGACTTCTACGACGACACCTACCGCGGTGAAGCGGTGCGCGTGGCGGTGCTGCTGCAACCGGTGGCGGGCGTCAACGGCCAGGGCATGGCCACCATCCAGGTGGCCGAAACGCTGGAGCTGCGGCAGACGCTGGCGCGCCAGATCCTGATCGACACGTTGTGGCGCCAGGCCGCGCTGGTGCTGGTGATCGCGGTGGTGGTGGTGTGGGTGGTGCAGCGCGCGACCCAGCCAGTGCGCGACCTCAGCGCCCGCCTGAACAACCGCACCGAGAACGACCTGTCGCCGATTGCCGCGCCGCAGGCCGCACGCGAGCTGCAGCCGCTGGTGGACGCCACCAACCAGGTGATGGCGCGGCTGGCCAACCTGCTGGAACACCAGAAGCGTTTTGTGCGCGACACCTCGCACCAGCTGCGCACCCCGCTGGCGGTGCTGAAGACGCAGGTGCAGTCGGCCTTGCGGGGCGATGTGGAGCCGACACTGGCATTGCAGGAAATCGGTCACACGGTCGAACGCGCCACCGAGCTGGCCAATCAGATGCTCGCGCTGGCCAAGGTGGAGCAATTGCGCCAGCAGGGCGATGCCTCAGTGATCGACTGGGCCGATGTGGCGCGGGCGGTCGCGCTGGATTTGTCGCCGCTGATTGCCGATCACCGGCTCGACTTCTCCATCGCGGCCACGGCCAGCCCGGTGCGTGCCCACGAATGGGCGCTGCGCGAACTGACCCGCAACCTGCTGCACAACGCCGTCAAGAACACGCCCGACGGGACGCGCTTGTCGGTGGTGCTCTCACGCGACGGCGAATCGGCCACCTTGACCATTTCGGACTGCGGCCCCGGTATTTCGGCGGACCAGCGGCTGCGTCTGTTTCAGCCTTTTTCGCCAGGCGCAACGGCAGCTGGATCGGCCACCGAAAGCCGCGGCGGCTCGGGGCTGGGCCTGGCCATCTGCCACGAGATCGTGCAGTCGATGGGCGGCAGCATCGCGCTCGACAACCGGCTCGAAGACGGCCGGGTGACGGGCCTGGACGCCACGGTGCGGCTGCCTTTGGCCGACAATCCCGGCTGATGGCAGATTCGACTCAACCCGGCAAAGTGCGGCTCGACAAATGGTTGTGGGCGGCACGCTTCTTCAAGACGCGAAGCCTGGCCAGCGACGAGATCGGCAAGGGCCGCGTGCAGGTGAACGGTCAGGCGGCCAAAGCGTCGCGCGAGGTGCGCATCGATGACC